>JARGFK010000055.1 GCA_029211065.1 Desulfobacterales bacterium | reverse complement strand
TACAGAAGAAAATCTAAGACAATAAATCGGAAGGTTCAAACCGCCGAAGAATATATAGTTTCAGATCGCCGCTGACACCGTCAAAAAAATACTGGAGAATCAATGAGCAATAGTAGTCCTTTTCGATTAGACTCGCTGTAAACCCTGTAACAGATTCAGAATATGACAATGCCTCCCGGAAGATGTCCGGATCCATATCGTGAGGATAGGGGAAATTTACTTCATTCATTAACAATAATACCCCATTTGTAGTTTATTGCTCCCTTAGAGGGTTGGCCTGGTACCCAGGGGATCAGTGAACTCGTAGCGTTGAGTTGGCCCTGGAGTTGATTTGTCATTTTTGAATTCTGTAAATAGCTATCTAGTAAATATCCGATTCGCCTGATCGTCGCCATATTTCCATATTTAGCCGCAACCTCGATTAACTCGAACTCGAGTTCGGGCTCATTTTTAATCTCCCGCTTGATCCAGTCATATCCCCTGGGCAGGCTATTAAAACGGGACCAGTCGTAAACAGCATCCATCAGGGTCCTGGCCTTGGAAGAATAAATCATTTCGACGTCCTCCCGGGCGCGTATTGTCTTGACTGCTCCAAGGCGTTCGTCTGCGACTTTGATGAATTGAAACCCCAAGTTCCCTATAGAACGTTTTCCAGAAATACGGTTGTTGTAAAGATAGGTGATGTTTGGCGCTTGATCGTCTAAATCGTAGAAATAAAAGGCCGCCGGCCCGCAGATTTGATATTTGCCTTGCTTTTCTTCCATGAACTTCTGAAGAATCAGGGCTACCCCCGGACTATATTTGCCTCCTGCCGGTATACGTGAGGGAACAAGATAGACCCCGCGCTTAAGCCTTAAAATCCAGCCAGACCTGGAAAGGCGACGGAACAAATCGCGTTCCTGCGGTCCCGTTATGTTCAATATGGGGGCTATTTCTCCAGTCCGGATAATGTCCAGCTTTTTCAACTGAGCATAGGCGAAGAACCTAGATGAGAGGCTCCCCAATTCTGGTCCTTTTGATTTCATGATATTTCTCGCAAATGGGTTAATAAGCCATTATCAATAAACATCATAAATGTCAATTTGTTTGATTATCTTGAAAGTTGTTGCGGTTCAATCGACATTTGAAAAAAGGAATAACCGGCAGGAGGATAAAAAGTTTTCGCCGCCCCAAACGAACGGGCGGCGAAAATAGTGTCCACTGGAAGTTCTCCATTAAGGAAATCAGCCCTTGACTACATCCTTAACGATCTTCTCAAATTCACCGTCCGAGACGAGTCCTTTCTTTTTGAGGCCCATGTCTTTGACCGCCAGCAGTATGGTATCAACCTGTTCCGACGTGGCCGACATATTCATTTTGCCCAGCTTGTATTCGATGGATTTCTTGCCGCTTTTCTTGCTTAAAAGAATCTCCCGGTCTCTGCCAAGGATCTCAGGCGAATAGCCCTCCACCGACGGCGGATAATTGATCAGCTGGGCGACCGTCACCCCGCTCTCGCGCTTGAATACGTTTTCACCCGTCACGGGTTTCAGCGGCGACAGCGGAATATTGGTCTTTTTCGCGACCAGTTTGGCGGCCTCGTATAATTTTTTCATGTCGATGTCGACTTCCATGCCGTATAATTTGGCTGCAATCGCCGTTTCCGCCAGATCGGCATTGCCGGTTTTTTCGCCCAGCCCGTTGATGGTTACCTGGGCGCAGTAGGCGCCGCCCTTAACGGAAAACATCGTACAGGCCGTGGCCATGCCGAAGTCATTGTGGCAATGGGTCATGATGGGCACATCGACCCATCCGCGCAATTTTTTTGTCAGATAATACATGGTTTCAGGCGTGGCCACGCCCAGGGTGTCCACCATCACGACTTCATCGGCGCCGCCTTCTTCAACGGCTTTTCGATATACTTTTTCAAGAAAATTCAGATCGGACCGTGTGGCGTCCACCGCAAAAAAAGCGGTATAGAGTCCGTTCTTTTTGGCATGCTGCAGGGTGTCCAAAACTTTTTTCAAGACCGATTCCTCTGTAAAATTGTTCGCCTTCATTTTAATCTGGCTGGTTGCAATTTCGCAGATGATGTGTTTAACACCGACATCGATGCAGCCGTCGATGTCACCTTTGACTGCCCGGGAAAATCCCCAGATTTCAGCCTTTAATCCGGCATCCAGAAGCAGTTCAAAGGCTTCCTTGTCCTCTCTGGAAACAACCGGCATCCCGCCTTCAATCCGTCTGACGCCCAGCGAATCAATCATTTTGGCAATTTCAAGCTTGTCGTGTTTGTCCCAGGAAACGCCGATGGTCTGCTCGCCGTCGCGAAGCGTTGTATCGTAAAAATCAAGCGTCTTTGGAAATTGATTCTCTCCGAGAACGTCGTCTTTTAGATTCAACTCACTTACCCACAATTGTTGTGCATCACTCATTGAATGGTTCCTCCTTTTTTTTAGATCTCAAGAATATAATATCCTTACAGTGTAATCGCAATCCGTTGAACATAATCTCTTGTTTCTTCATCAAACCACGGCGGTTCGCCCGCAGCGGCGTTTTCAATCACCCGCTCCACCTTACTGGTCGCCGGAATCACACAGCTTACGCGCAAATCCGACAGGATCCATTTTAATAATGCCTGTGGCCAGGTCCGGACGTTGAATCTTTTAAGCGGGTCCAGTTTCTCAGCGGACGGCGGTCTCCGGGCTAAAAATCCCTGCTCCAGCGGCCGCATCACCAGAACGCCGATGCCCAATTCCCGGGCCAGGGGCAAAACCTCCTGTTCCACAAGCGTGTCGGCCACATTATAAGGAATCTGTATCTGCTGAATCCGCCCGGTCTGCATCACCTGCATCAATTCCCGAAACGCGCCGGAGCTGTAGTGCGTGACGCCGATGACTTTGACATGGCCGCTTTCTCGTAAATCTTCCAGAACCGGCAAATGTTCTTTCCAGAGAACCAGATTGTGAATCTGATAAATATCCACACAATTTTCAAACCAGCCGAGAGCCTGGTCGATCTGCCGTCTGCCTTCGGAAACTGAACTGCTCCAGACCTTGGTGGCGATGGCCGCCTGTCGCCGTTTTCCCTGGACCGCCTGGGCCAGCACCCGCTCGGATTCTCCGTACATCGGCGAAGAATCAAACAGGGTGGTTCCCACTGAAAGGGCTGTATCGACGATTCGGCGGCAATGTTTTTCAGACCGACGGCCGGACGCATCAAAGGTCTGGAATGTTCCCATGCCCACAGCAGGAACGTTGACGTCGGTATTTCCGAGGGATCTTGTTTCCATTTCGATAGAAATTGTTTCGCCATGAAATCAATCCGGCAGGGGCCTCGCAAGACCGATTGGATTAAAATCATGATCATTACAATAAGCGTTAAAATTTATATAACAACACCTAAAATATCAAGCTTTTTATTCCGTAATTTTTACCAAAAACGACCGGACACTAAATAATTGAGGGGTCGGGAGTTTCATTAAAATGCATAGGGGGTGAGCCATTGTCACTTCACCGTTTGTCGGCGGACCGCCAGGGGATAGCCCCCAGCCCCCGTGAGGGCCGTACCCATCCTATCGAAGCATTACCGCACGGCAGCGATCCCGCTCAAGTTCCATTGAACCACCCCCAAAAGATTGATTCCCACGGCGAGGATGATCGTCTCTGCCTGTTGCCGGTTAACGCAAAGGTTGGGGGCGTGTGCAGGGCATCGTAACCTTTGGTTACGGCTCCCACGGGGGCTGGGGGCTATCCCCTGGCGATCAAGACAACATTTGAAAACTCCTCGACCCCTCAAATAATCAGAGTTGTTGATATTCTGTCCGGGGAGTTGTATGGTCGAGGTCGTTTAAAAATCATCTCAACATAAAGGATTGCGTAACATGAAAGCTGAAATCATCATGATCGGCACGGAGCTGCTGCTCGGACAGATTGTGGACACCAACGCATCGTATCTGGCCCGCAAACTGGCCCAAATCGGTTTTGACCTTTACCGCAAGACAACCATCGGCGACAATGAAAACCGCATTGCTGAGGCCATTCAGAATGCTTTTACCCGCTCGGATGTCGTGATCACCTCCGGCGGACTGGGGCCCACAGTGGACGATAAAACCCGTGACGCAGTTGCGGCTGCCACCGGGCGCAAATTGGCCCTGGACCACGACCTGCTGAAATACATTGAGGAATTCTTTAACAAACGGGGTATGGCGCTTGGCGAAAACAACAAGCGCCAGGCTTTTATTCCCACGAATGCAATCCCCATCGAAAATCCCGTGGGTACGGCCCCGGGATTTATCGTCAACCATCAGGGCAAGTTTGTCATGTCCCTGCCGGGGGTTCCCCATGAACTTAAGCATCTCACCGAAAACACCGTGCTGCCATTTTTGCAACAGCAATTCGGCATTAATACCCTCATCAAAACCCGGGTGCTGAAAACCGCCGGCATCGGAGAAAGCAATATTGACCGGCTGATTTCCGATCTGGAGGAATCCGACAACCCCACCGTCGGTCTTGCCGCTCACCTTGGCGCGGTGGACATCCGGATTTCCGCAAAGGCCGACACCCCCGCAGAAGTGGACCTGCTGCTGAACGGGATGGAAACAAAGGTCAGAGACCGTCTGGGGGATATGATTTACGGCATGGATGATGAAACCATTGAGGCGATCGATGTAAATTTACTCTTAAAACACGGTCTGAAAATCGCAATCCTTGAAACCAATACCGGTGGGGAGTTGGTGCGCCGGCTTACATCCGTTCCCGGCGGCTTCAGCGTCCTGTCATTTTCTCTGGGCACCGCAACCGACGGAATATTAACCGTGCTACCCGGCGATACCGGCCAACAGCCGCTTTTATCCCGTGAAGGCGCCCAAATGCTTGCAAAACGGATTTGCCAAAAAGCCCAAAGCGATATCGGCGTTGCCGTTATCGGAGATGAGGATCCGGATGTCGGCCCCTACAGCAAACAGACCGGAAATACCTATGTCGGCCTGCATCTTCCGTCCCGGGCCGCCGCAGAACACATTCGCCTGGGAGGATTTTCAAAATTCGCGCGCATCCGGATTACCAGCATTGTTTTGGATATGCTCCGGCGACAACTCTTGAAATACCCGGGATAGCCGATTGACATCGGGCATTTTTTGATATTCTGCGCTCAGTCGAAAGATCTGTCTACATGGAACCATTTAATCTTATCATTCTTTTTCTGGCCTGCTTCGCAGCCAGTCTTTACGGCACCCTGATCGGCGGGTCCAGCCTGATTATCATCCCCCTGCTGATCCTCATGGGCCTGCCGCCGCACACAGCCCTGGTAACGGACCGGGTGGGCGTCATCGGACTGATCATGGCCGGATGGTACAAGTTTCATCAGAAAGGGCTGGTCAATTACCGGATTGGTATTGCAATGGCCCTCCCGGCCCTGACGGGTTCTTTTCTGGGTGCAAAAATCGTTCTGCAAATCGATGCGGCCGTCTTAAAGCTCGTCATTGCCGGGCTGACGGTCCTGATGGTGGTCTTTATGATCCTGAAGCCCGGCATCGGCATCGAAAAAACGCGGGAAACCGTCAAAACGAGCGACTATCTCATCGGCGCCCTGATGACCTTTTTCGTGGGAATATACGCCGGGTTTTACGGCGCGATGGCAGGCACGTTTCTCTTTTACATTGTTTTGCTGTGGTTCAAGCGGACATTTCTGGAAAGCGCCGGAACATTTAAAATAGCCGGGTTGTTCATGAACATCATGGCCGCGGTGGTTTTTGCACTGAACGGGGCCATTGACTATTCCATCGGCGCTGTCCTGTTCGCGGGCAGCTTTATCGGCTCATTTATCGGCGCGCATTACTCCGACCGACTCGGCAACGTCTGGATTCGAAGGTTTTTTATTCTGATCATTGTCATTATGATTATCAAATTGATTATCTGATCAGATATTCGCCAGATCATTGTAAAATGCGATAATAGCTGAATTGTCCCATTCGCCCCTGTCCCGCGCCACCTGGGATGTCAGCGCCTGGGCGTGCAGGCTGCTTAGGGGCAGCGGAAAGTTCAAACGGCTTGCCAGATCCAGGATCAGACGCACATCCTTGAGATGAAAGGCCAGCTTCCCCTCGGGCGGCAAAAAATCCTGTTCGATCATTTTGGCGCCTTTCATATCCATCGCCCGTGAATAGGCCGCTGAATTTTTAAGTACCTCCAGCAGAACTTTCGCATCCATGCCGGCCTTTTTCCCCAGTGACAGCCCCTCGGCCAGAACCATCCGATTCAGCCCCAGGACCAGATTGACAATCAGCTTCATCATTGCGCCGGACCCGTTTTTGCCGAGGTAATAGCTCCTGTCTCCCATGGCGGTGAATATCGGCTCGCACTCTTTATAAACATCCCGGCTGCCGCCGACCATAAAGGTGATATCCTTTTGGGCGCACATCTTACTGGTCCCGCTGATGGTGGCGTCCAGCATTTCAATTCCCTTTTCCCTGAGCCTGGCCGCCAGCTCGGCGGACATGAGCGGGTCCGCCGTGGTCGTGTCGATCAGGACCAGTCCCCGGTTCGCTTTGTCAAACAGCTTCAGGACGCTTTTGGCGACTTCGTTCACCACGTGAGAATTGGGCAGTGACAGCAGGATCACCTCGGCCTTTTCCACCAGTTCGGCTGGATCATTGCACCCTTCTGCGCCCATTTCAACACCGGCGGCTATCTGGGCAGGATCAATGTCATATCCCATCACCGGATATCCGCCTGAAACAAGATTCCGAAGCATGCCCTTGCCCATCAATCCAAGACCGACAAATCCGATATTTTTTACTTTCTTCATATGGTTTCCTTAAAACGGCGACCGGACCTGCGTAGACATGCAAGGCCGGTCGCCACATATATATCTCTTTGCTACCTATTAACTGCTGATCATCACAACAACACGTGCGCCTATTACCCGGTTATTTTCTTGACCAGACTGGTATACTCCTCTTTCTGTTCAGCCCGAACCTTTTCATAATCGGGACCATCCATAAATTCGATGTTTTCACCCAGGTTTTTCATCAGCGATAGGAAGGTTTTGTCCTGATAAAGTTTTTTGAAAGCTTCCCGCAAAATATTGATGCGTTCCGGGGGGGTTCCCCGCGGGGCCAGGATGATGCGGCTCATGAGCAGGCTGCCCACCGGGTATCCCAGCTCCGGCAGCGTCGGAACATCCGGCGCCTCTTCCAGCCGTTTTTCCGCCCCGACGGCGTAGAAGCGAAGCTTGCCTGTCTTTAAATGCGGCAGTCCCTGGGCCGGGAAGCCCACCGTAAAATCCACATCCCCTGCCAAGGTGGCCTGCAGAGCCGGCCCACCGCCCTGGTAAGGAATAAAGGCGGCCTCTACACCGGCCCGGGTCAAGACAACCGCCCCCGGTGTAAATCCGGCGCCCCACTTGCCGGTGGTCCCGAATCTCAGTTTTCCGGGATTCTTCTTGCCGTAATCGAGCATCTCCTGGAGGGTCTTATAGGGCCTGTCCGCCAGACCGTAAAAGCAGGGCGGGCCATAATTGAGCCGCCAGACGCTGGTCAGTTCCTTGGTGGTGTCGTAGGGGAGTTGTTCCACCACAGGCTGGAGTTGGTCGATGAAGTTATGGGTAAAAATCAGGGTGTAGCCGTCCGCTTTGGCCCTGACCGCTGCCGCAGTCCCGGTTTGGCCGCCGGCGCCCGGCATGAGTTTAATCACCATCGGCTGCCCGAGGTAGGTGGGAATGACGCTGGTAAAAACCCTGGCATTCAGATCGTGGGAGCCGCCGGCACCCAGGGGAATAATAAGGGTAATCGGCTTTTCAGGATAATCAGCGGCAATGGCCGGGCCAATACACAGAAAACCGACCAAAAGAACAACCAAAATGGACTGAACGATATGCTTAGTTTTCATACGGTTTGCTCCTTGAATTTTAAATTAATAAAAAGGCGTTTGGCATTCAAAACGACTGCTTCGTTAAAAATATATTTAATATCACCTCCTTTTGTTTACAAACTATCAAGTCTTGGGTTTGTGACGTTTGCGCATGGCCTTTCGCCAGAAAAAGGCCGATACGACGGGTGTGATCAGGAAAACCAAACCGGCCACAGGGCGATCGAAAGCCACGTAATGAAAGAAATTTCCCTGGGCCAGGCTGAGGGTTTGGCCGAAAGAATATTCCAGTATCGGCCATAGTATGAACGCCATCACCATCGCGGTAACATCGAAGTGGAGCTTCTTGCAGACGTAGCCGAAGGCGCCGAAGATAACCAGCACAATCAAGTCAAACGGATCCGAGCGGTAGACATAGGAACCGGCGAAAGCAAAAACGGCGATGAGGGGAAGCAGGACGGACTTTTTAATGGTGACGATTCTGGCAAAAAGCGGAATGGTCAAATAACCGATGAACAGAAACAGCACGTTGGCAATGACCATGGACATCAAGATCGCATACATCAACGGCCCCTGCTCGGCAAAAAGCTGGGGCCCCGGCCGAAGTCCTTGGGCGATGAAGGCCCCCAGCAAAATGGCGGTAATATTGTCGCCCGGAATTCCCAGCGTCAGCAAGGGCACCAGGGTCGGGCCGTTTACGGCGTTGTTGGCGGCTTCGGCCGCGGCCACGCCTTCCAGTTCGCCTTTACCAAATGTTTCGGGGTGTTTGGATGCATTTACCGCCGCAGCGTACCCCACAAAAGCGGCCACCACTTGGCCGACTCCCGGACATGCCCCGATGGCTGCACCGATGCCGGTCGAACGCATAATCGTTTTAAAGCTGCGGCGAAACTCCTTGAATTTCAGCCTTTCGCCGACCTTGGAGAGATCCACCTTGTCGGAAATATAAGAAACCGCCTCTTTTTCAACGGCCGTGAGGATTTCGGGAATGGCAAAGACCCCGATGAGCATGGGGAGCATGGGGATGCCGGCCTTGATGGCAAAGATATTGAAGGTGAATCGCGACATATATCCCAGGGGGTCCTGGCCGATCATCGAGAGCAGCAGACCGATAACCCCCATGATCAGGCCCTTGACCAGGGAACCCGTACAGGTCGCCGATATAACGATAAGACTGAGAAGCACGAGGGCGGTGAGTTCCGGCGGGCCGATTTTCAAGGCCACGAGGGCGATGGGGCCGATAAACAGCATCGTCAGGACGCTGCTGGACATGTCGCCGACAAAGGAAGCGAAAAGCGCCATTTCCATGGCCTTGCGCGCCTGCCCTTTTTTGGTGAGGGCCGGGCCGTCAAAGGTGGTGGCCACCGAGGCGCCGGTTCCGGGGATGGAAATCAGAATGGCAGGGATGCTCCCGCCATAAATACCCCCTTTGGTCAGGGCGATCAGAAAAGGAATCCCCACCACCGGACTCAAAAAAAAGGAAATCGGCAGCAGAATGGCCATGGCCATGACCGTGGTAAAGCCGGGAAGCGCCCCCACCAGAATCCCCAGCAAGACGCCCAGAGCCATCATGGCAATGGTTTGCCAGCCGAACGAAAGCATTATACCTTGTAAAAAACTATCCCACATGGGTCACATTCCTTTTAGAGCTAAAACAACAGGCCTTCCGGCAGGGAAACCTGCAGTGCATGGGTAAATATGAAATAAATGGCCAGGGGCGCGCCGATCACCACGAGCAAACCCAAGAGGATGTTGCGGTTGCCGTAATAGATGGTCAGGACGGCCACCATCAAAGCGCTGGCCAAAACGAAGCCCAGAGGTTCAAAAATAAGCGCGTAGCCCAAGAAGACGACAATGGTCACCAGTACCCTGATTAAACCACTGGCGCCCAGCTCCTTAAAAAGATTCTTTTCAATGAGCTGGGTGCTGTAAAAAAAGTAAAAGACGCTTAAAATAAAAAGGGCGATAATACTTATACGCGGAAACAGACTCGGCGTCAGGGTCGTAAGAGAACGACCCATAAACAGCTTGGGCTTCTCGATCTGGTAGGGAATCAGGATAAAGGCCGTGACGGAAAATACGATCAGGATGATGGCCACAACTGTATTAAAGTTGATCCTGTCTTTCCAGGATTGAAACCCGGCATCCTTTTTAGTTTCTTCCATATTCAAATCTCCAGAAAATCATTTTGCACCCAGGAACAAGGAGCGATTGAAGCAAACACCGCAGCAGTAAGCACTGCGGCGGCTACTCCTTATCCCATCCCTTGGGCGGATATTCTTTTCCGGTATCATCAATGAACACGATCCGGGCCGCCTCCTTGGAGGGAACGCCGCCATAAGCGAAAACCAGCTCCACCTCCTCGGTCCGGCTGGCATTGGCAACGCCGTGAATCACCCCTTCCGGCGCAAAGACGAATGTACCCGCCGGGCACTTGATGATCTTGGCTTCCGGCCCCAGCAGCAGGACCATGGTGCCCCTGATGATGTACATGGCTGCTTCGGCGCTCATATGGACGTGGCGCTCATTGGCGGTATGGGGCGGGATGATCGTCCTTCCCATGGCAATCCGCTTGGAACCGCAGACCTGTCCGTTGATTCCGAAATTGATTGCCAGGCCCTTTTCATACTCCGTGTCGGTGATGACTTCCGAATAATGTCCGGTTCTGGGCGGTACTTGGGTCAGTTTTGAAAGATCTTCCAGCTTTACATAATCTGCCATTTTAGTTTTCCTTTCAGTTCAATGTCGTTATTAAAATGATGATGGATTTACATTTTTAAAGATTTATTCTCAATCGGCATGCCGAGCATTGATCCCCACTCCGTCCAGGAACCGTCATAGACCTTCACCCGGGGGTAGCCTAACAGATAACGCGTGACAAACCATCCCAAGGTTCCGCGATGACTCAAACGGCAGTACAAAACGATCTCTTTGTCCGGTGTTGCCCCGACGTCGCCAAAAGCCTCTGCAAGTTCGCCCGCCGGTTTGTAGGTTTCGTCTGCATTCAAGAGGTTCATGTAGTATAAATGGCGAGCGCCCGGTATATGCCCTTTTTTAACCGCACCGTGGTCCACCTCGAACCACGGGGGGGATACCCGTTCTCCTCTAAACTCCTCCGGCGTCCGCAAGTCCAGAAGTATCCGGTCGGGATTTCCCAGACCGGCCCGAACACCCTCCCGTCCGATCCGGCAATCTACATCGATCTTTTGGAGCGGGTATTTGGAGGGTTCTATCACGGGAATTTCCGTGGCAACCGGCCGGCCCTCTTTAATCCACAGGTCCCGGTTGCCGTCCATGATTTTGACGTTGTCATGGCCCCGCATGGTGCAGACCCAGAAAGCGTAAGTGGCGTACTGGCACAGGCTGCCGTACAGCACGATGGTGGTGTCATGGGTGACACCGCTTTGCTGCATCAACCCGGAAAACGATTCCGGTGAAACGATTTCGCGCATCCCGGTTTCCCATAACACTTCCTCCCAGGGCCAGTGGATCGCGCCCGGAATATGACCGCTGAAATACGCATCCGGGTCTTTCAGATCTCCGATTTCAACAATCCGAACCGCCGGGTTATTCTGATTGGCTGCGACCCAGTCTGTGTTGACCAGTCTGCCGCCGGTTATTTCCGTTGCCATCCATTCTCCCTTCTAAACGGTAATCGATAAATTTTTTATGGTGAAATTTGTACAGCCCCGCCCATCCGATGCCCATCACGCCGAAACGGTCGGTTCCGATAGCCGTATGCGGCGGCAGACCCAGCACGATCAACAAAGGGATGGTGATCAGGCTGGTCCCGCCGATCAGAGTGCCGAAAGCGCTGGCAGCGGCAGAAGCAACGAAAATGATGATTAAACTGATAAAGCTCATGGGTTGTAATACTTCGCCTTGCTGTTGATTTTTTTCTCGCGTCCATAGGCAAGCACGTCCCCCTTGACCAACAGCTTTTTTATCGGCGCCGGGGCGTGAATGGCCATACGGCGCACCCAATTGTGAAAAGGGTTCATGGGCTTGTTCCAGGGGCAGACCGCAATGCAGCGTCCGCCGCAGCTGGGCCATTTCTTTTTGTTCATGCCCCAGAAGATGATGCACTTTTCAGCATCTATCCACCACTTGCAAAAACCGGGATTGTGATGTCGACATCCTTGTAAACCCAGCGCGGATCCAGTGCCGTGATGCGGACGATATCGGCGCCGAACATCAACCCCGCCTTTTTTACCAGCCGGGAGGCCCAGGCCGTGTCCGTCACCTCCAGGCGCCCGTTGGGCGGCGTTACCTTAAACGGCGCCGGATCATAGCCGGTACAGGCGCGGTAGCCGGCATCCGCCATGGCCCGGCCGATGCGGTCTTCTCCGTCCAGGTCTTCATATGGCAGGGGGTTCAGAAAATGATCGTACCCTGTGCGGGCTTTAAACTTTCTGCGCAGCGCCTCGCCATGGGGGTTTTCGGGGCGCATACACAAAAAGGCCATGCGGGTTTTATCAAACCGTTCGATGGGGCCGGTGATATAGCGCTCATAGGTCGGGTGCTCAACCTCCCTGACCCCCAGAGATTTCCTGAACCGTTCCTGCCGCTTCAGTTTCTTTTCGTACGGCAAAAGTGCCTTTTCCAGTCTGTCCATGACCCTCCTGTGGCAGCCTTCAGACGTAAAATTCTTTTAGGTCGATGGGCAGTTTCACCACCTCGCCCCGGGCTGCGGACAAGTCCATGGCCATGGTCAGAACCAGATTGCGATGGCCGTCGGCGGCTGTGGCGTGCGGCGTTTTCATGCCCATGCAGACACGCGCAAACCAGGAATTGGTTTCTTCGCGCATGGGACCCCAGAGTTGCTCCTGACAAATGTCTCCCGGGGGATAGCTGGTCAGAAAATCCACATGGCGTTTAAACTCCGGTTCAAAACCTTCGGGTTTGTAGCCGGCCCCCTGGGGAATTTCAGACGCCAGGACCAGATCCCGGTGGGTATCTTCAACGTCGATCACGCCCTGGGTCCCGACGATGCCTATTTCTATGCCGTACACTGCGCCGGGCCATACCGTCGGCAGCGCCCAACTGATGTTCATGCTGAAAATAGACCCGTCTTTCATCCTGAAAATCCCGAAAGTGGCGTCCTTTGTTCCCCATTCTTTCAAACATTTATCCGAAGAGCTGGCGTAGATCGAAACCGGCTCGCTTCCTTCCATCAGCCACAGGCTCATATCCAGACTGTGCGTCCCGGAAACGACCATGGGGGTCAGGTTGCTGCGCTGGTCTGTGCGCCGGACTGTAGCGATGGGAACCATCCGGTTCATCAGGGCACGGGTTACCACGGCGGTCACATCACCGATCTGGCCGGTGCTGAGCCGCTCCTTGATGGCCAGAAAGCGCCGGCGGAAGCGGTTGGTGTAGCCGACCACTGCGTCCACGCCGCTTTCCTGGATGGCTGTTAAAATCTGATGGGACTCCTTGACGTCCGTTGCCAGGGGTTTTTCAATCAACATGTCATGACCCCGTTCAATCGCCGCCAGGGTCGGTCCGGTGTGGAAGTTCTCGTCCGTTGCGATGATCACCGCGTTGACTTCAGGTCGCTTCAACAGCGCCTTGTAATCCGTGGTAAAAAAATCCGCCTTGGCATCTCCAGCCAGTTTTCTGCCGAGATCTTCCTTCAAATCACAGACCCCCAGCCAACCCACGGCAGGATAATCCCGCGCCAGAATCGACCGGATCCGTCCAATGGTTCCGCAGCCCACAACCGCCAATCCAATTTCTTTTTTCTTCTTTTCCATCATAAACCTCGTTTCTTTTTCTTCTTTTTCGGCATCAGGCTGCCCACAAAGGTGAGAATGACCACGATGATTAAAATTGTTGCAAGCGGCCGGTTGTAAAGAACCTGCCAGATGCTTTCTCTTTCAAAAACAACCATGGCGCGCCTGAAATTCTGATCCAGCATATTGCCCAATATCACCCCCAGGACCATGGGTCCGATGGGAATTTCGGCCTTTCGCATGAAAAACCCCAGCAGGCCGAAGCCGAACATGAGGTAGATGTCGAACATGGCCATTTTTTCGGTGTAGGATCCTGCCACGCAGAAAATGGCGATGATGGGCAGGAGAACTTCCCGGGGCAGGGAGAAAAGTTTGACGCTGGGCTTGATCAGGGCAAAGGCGCAAAGGTACATGGCGATATTGGCGACAATCAGAGTGCCGTACATGAAGTACAATATGCCGGGCTGATAGGTGCTGATGTTGGGACCCACAATGATGCCGTGCAGGTTCAGGGCAGCCAGAAAAGCGGCCGTGGGCGCGCTGCCGGGAATCCCCAGCACCAGCGAAGGCAGCAGAGCGCCGCCGATATTGGCATTGTTGGCCACCTCGGAGCAGACCACCCCCTCCATGTCGCCGTCGGAAAATTTTCGCCCGGTTGCCCTTTCACCGAGCCCGTAGGAAACAAATGTCGCCACGTTGGCGCCGGCTCCCGGGATGATGCCGGTAATGAGCCCGACAATGGAAGAGCGGACAATGCTCTTCCAGTACTTGATAAACATCTTAAACGGCGGAAACATCCGGCCGATCTTCTGGGGAATCACATAGGGGTGGGGCTCGCCCAGGACCTGAAAGATCTCGGCAAGACCGAACAGACCGATCAGGACCGGAATGTAGGGGATGCCCAGCAGGAGTTCATTGCTGCCGAAGATAAAGCGCTCCACCCCATAGATCTCTTCCCGTCCCACCATGGCCAGCAGGATTCCCAGCCAGCCCGAAATCCAGCCTTTAACCGGCATTTCTCCGGCCGTAAGGGTTCCGCTAATGGAGATCCCCCACAGGGCCAGCAGGGCAACCTCCCAGGAAGCAAATTTCATGGCAATATCTAATATATAAGGTACACAGACCACCAGCAGCAGGATTCCGGCCCAGTTGCCCACCATGGATGCGGTGATGGACATTCCCAGGGCCAGTCCGCCCTGCCCTTTTTTGGCCAGGGGAAATCCGGCCATCTGGGTGGGAACGGCATCCGGCGTCCCGGGAATATTGATCAGGATGGCCGAGATGGCGCCGCCGAAGACCGCACCGGTAAAGGTGCCCAGGATAAAAATGATGGCGGTCTGGGCCGACATGCCGTAGGTGAGCCCCACCAGCAGCGCCATGGCCATGGTGGTGGAAAGACCCGGCAGGGCGGCCCAAATGATTCCCAGGGCGGCGCCGCCCGTGCAGAGCAGTATCATCAACGGGTCATAAGCGGTGAAAAAAGAATACATCGTCATCAACCTTAATTTCAAAAAGAAAATTGCCGAACCCCGGCAACTCCCGGTGAATCCCAAAACAGAGCCGGTAAGTTATATCGCTACAGCAACAGGTCGAATATTGAATCCCCCGGCAGTAAAATCGTAAACATCATCCTCAGTGTAAACCCGAAAACCGTCGGGATAATGACGGAGAGCAGGACGATCTTCAGCCAGCCGCCTTTTCGCCAAAAAATCGTAAATGCACTGAATAAAAAGAGGCTTCCGGCAACCTCAAAGGGGAGCCGTCCGGTCAGCAGGATAATATAGATGCCGGCCAGCAGGATGATCCAGATCGTCCGTTTGGTCCGGGCATCTGAGACAAACCCTCCCATGCTCAGCCCCGACAGCATCATGCTGAGATTTGCAACGCCATTCCGCCGCAAGGCTGAAACAAAAAGGCCCAGGCCCATCAAGAACAGGGTAACGGAAAACAACAGGGGAATCAGGCCGGGCGCCGATTTCCAGTCCACGGGCCGGGGCAGTTTCATGGAAATGACGGCAACGGCGATGCTCACCGCCATCACGACGACGGCGGTGAGCACATCGATTCCCGCCATTTTTGTTTTTTTGTCCAGCGGTTTAGATGTGGATGGATCCATGGGTGTTCCTTTAACGGGTTGCTTGTTGCGATTTACGCGTTTGTATCGCGGGTTACAGGTTGCGAGGTGATGTACAGCTTTTCGACCCGCAACCGGCAACCCGCATCCCGTAACCCGCAGCGTTGTCAGTTCGAAGAAATCCGAGGTTTGTAGCCTTTGGGCGGCCACCATTTCTCGAAATCTTCCGGCCGGGGAATCCCCAGGTCGGCCGGATTTACCTTGACGCCTTCCACTTTAAGATCCCAGAAAAGCCAGGCGGTGACGCTTTCGCGCAGGACTGCCATGCGGTCGGCTTCCTCTCCGAGCGCCAGGGCCTTGAAAAAGAACTTTTTACCGATATACGACGTGAATTCCGGATCGTTGGCTGCGGCGACAAAAGCCGTCTTGATCTTTTCCAGAGCTTCAACCGGCGCATCCCGCTTGACTCCCAGGGTATATTCCGATCCAAAGGGGGCGTATCCGGCCAGAGAGGGGATATAATCGGTAATGGGCCTCAGAACCGTCCCGTCTTCAAGTTTGATCGGTTCTTTGGTGAATACCGCCAGGTTTCTCAGCTTCCCGGCTTTGATATGCTCAATGGTCTCGTGAATGCCGCTGCCGGTCACGTCCACCTCGCCCTGAAGACATGCCAATGCGCCCGGTGCACCGCCCTTGTAGGGAATCTGACGAACTTTGATGCCGGCGCCCTTGATCATGATTTCGTTGCCTTCATTCCAGATGCCGCCCACACCCGAGTTGGAGATTGAATATTTTTCCGGGTTTTTCTTGGCGGCCTCTATAAAATCGGCCATGGTTTTGAAAGGGGAATCCGCCCGGACCGCCCAGCCCTGGATACCGCTGGCTATTTTGTAGTACTGCCAGTCTTTCCAACCGCTCAGCTTGGTATGACCCATGACCCGCAAGGGTTTGCTGAACTGGGAGGCGCCCAGCCACCAGTAGCCGTCAGCCGGTTTGGAGTTGACAAAATCCATTGCCAGGGCTCCCACTGCCCCTTCGCGATTGACCGCATTAACGGTTGTGCCCAGGGTCTTTTCCATGGCTTTGGTATACGCCCGGGTCAAGACATCCGTGCCGCCGCCGGCTTTGTACTGAATCACCACCGTTATGGGCTTGTTGCCGGGCCATTCGGCCTTTGCCGGCGCGGCCGCTGAAACTGCAAAGCAAAGCGCAACTGCTACAATAGATACAAGTTTTACATAATTTTTCATGGTCTTCCCTCCTTAGCGTTGGTCATTCATGAATATGCGATACACCTCCGAAAAACACCAAAAATTTCCGCCGGTGACATCACCTCCCTTGTTTCATCGTTGCCGCTATATGAAAGCCTCTGAATGTAATTCGTGCTGGGAAAATGGAATACCGGGATCGGCCAAAATCTTAACCGTAGACCCATTATTCCAGTCGGGGCGAAGCCCCCAGTTTCAAGTAAAGGGTTTTGCGCCGATGGAAAACCCGCCGTCCACCATCAGATATTGACCGGTAATAAAAGAGGCTTCCGGACCGGCCATAAAGTAAACGGCGGCCGCAACCTCGTGGGATTCACCCGCCCTTCCCAACAGACCGTAATCTTTAAAACCGGCCCTGAACTGCTCCGGTGAGATTCCTTTGGCCCGGGCGTTATTGATATGAAAATCGGTAATTGTTTTTGAAGGGCAGACGGCATTGACCCGAATCCCGTGTTTTCCGCAAGTTGCTGCAAGGCTGCGGGTAAGACTTAAAACCCCGAACTTGGTGGCGTCATAGATGGGCATATCGGTCCTCCCGGTCATGGCGGTTGTGGAACCGATCATTACGATGGCGCCGGACTTCTGCCCAATCATCGCCGGTAGAACCGCCTTGCAGGAAAAGCTGACGCCTTTGAGGTTGACCGCCAGCATTTTATCCCAATCTTCTTCGGTGGCTTCCAGAACCGTGCCGAACACCCGGATACCGGCATTGGCCACCAGCGCATCGATCCGTCCGAATGCTTTAAGGGCCGCATCGGCAAAACGTGCACAGTCTTTTTCGCGCGATACATCGGCTTCACAGAAAAGGGCCTCTGTACCGGAATCCTTGAGATGCGCGACGGTTGCGCTGCCGTCTGCCGCATTCCGGTCCACCACCACCACCCGGACGCCCTCTTTTGCAAACCGGACGGCACATGCTTTTCCAATGCCGGCGCCCCCGCCGGTTATGATGGCAACAGAAGTATCAGTTAACATAAGGTTCCTTCTCAGTAAATATCCGGGTCCAGAGAGACCGGATTTGATCTAAGCCCCTAAGGGCATTGTTTACACAAATGCCATTGGCAAATCCGAAATTCGAATATCGAAATGCGAAACAAATTCAAATATCAAATTCTCTAATGACAAAAACAAAATCATATTCACGAGGTCAGATACGTCTATTGTTTGGATCATTTGAATTTTGGTCATTAAATATTGTTTCGGATTTCGTGCTTCGAGCTTATCGCCTTACATTTCTTAAGACAGAGCCAATGATCTCAGGCCTGATCCTTAGGACCAAGATTTCCAAAGTAGGTTAAAAGAGTGCTAAACCAGCATCAACCGCCCCCCATTCACGTCAATGGTTGCGCCCGTAATATAGCGGCTCTCCTCGCTGGCAAAAAACGTAATCACATCGGCGATATCTTTCGGCTGCGCCAGATAGCCCAGCGGACACATTTTCGTAAATTTTTTCCGTTTTTCCGGCGTCAAGAGTTTTTGGACGCGGTCCGTCAGGGTCGTACCAGGCGCAATGGTATTTGCGGTGATATGATAAGGCGCCACATCCTTGGCGATATACTGGGTCAACATGGAGACCCCTGCTTTGGCCGCAGCATAATGTGCCGGCGACGAGCCGACGCTGGTACTGCGCCCGGCCAGGGAGCCCAGGTTGATGATGCGGCCCCAGCCTTTTTTTTTCATGAAAGGAATCGCCGCGTGGCAAGACAGATAAACACTCTTGAGGTTCAGGGCGATGACACGGTCCCAGTCATCTTCCTTGATGTCTTCAAAGTTGGCGTAGGCATGGTATCCGCCGGCACACGTCACCAGGATGTCGACACCCCCCATCAATTCAACCGCGACCGAAAACAACTTTTCAACATCCGGGCGCGAGGTCACATCCGCGGTAACGGCCCGCACGCGGCCCCCTGCTGCGTTAACGCTGTCAGCCGTCTTTTGGACGCCCTTGGGATCGATATCGGTCACCACAACGGCAGCCCCTTCCCGGGCAAACGAAACCGCTGCAGCCATGGCGATGCCGCCGGCCGCACCGGTAATGACGGCACATTTGCCTTCCAGACGCTTTAACCGCAGCGGCTCGCCTCCGGAATCACTTTTTTGGGTCACAGGCATGTTCACCACCCTTGTTCAGCTGTTATTGCGACCCGGCCGTGTAAAACACCGGCAACCGCATCCGTATTGCGCAGGATTTCATTCTTGATCAGAATCTTTGACTTTGACATTTAAATTTCCTGACTTCCGATTGAAAAGGCCTAAATCAATTATTATCGCAGGGTTTCCGCGACCCTTAACTTGTTAAGGGAGTTGGTGCCGCTGGCATGCAGCCAGGTGATGCCGTCCCTGATAAATTTTTCCATGGGATGGTCCCGCATAATGCCGACCCCCGCCATGACGTCCATGGCCAGCAGCATAATCTTCATGAAGCAATCCCTGGAGAAAATACTGGTATAGGTTGATTTGCGCCGGTCGAATTTCAGATTGTCCCGGATCTGGACGGCGGTGTCAAACAGATAGGTTTCGAGGGTATCGGTGAGAATCCGCATCTCCGCCAGCATGGTTCCGACGGTCTGGTGATGAATAATGGGTTTACCCCCCTGTATGCGCTGCTTGGCGTGCTCCAGTGAAAGTTTATACATCGCCTTGCAGATCCCCAGCGTCATCGAGGCGATTTCGACGCTGGCGCCGAACTGAACGCGGGAAGACAGGCCTTCGTTCACTTTGCCCAGGATATACTTCTTAGGAATCCGGACATTATCCCAGAAGGTCTCCCCGTTGGGATACAGTCGATATCCCAGTTTGTCATGAATCTGGCCGTAGGACAGGCCGGACATTTCCTCAACCGGTACGATAAACGTCGTCGTACCTTTTTTGGCGGTGACGGAACGGTCGGTCCGGGTATATAGAATATGAATTTTGGAAAAACTCACCAGCGACGACATATGTTTGGCGCCGTTGACGACAAAGCAGTCGCCGTCTTCATCGGCTTTCATGGATACGCCCGATTTCAGGTCTACGGGATCCAGCAGGGTGTCGCTGCCGGCATTGGGTTCGGTCAGCAAAACGGAACCGGTGCAATCATCGTCTTCGGCGAACATGGTAAAGAACTTTTTCTTCTGTTCTTCGGTCCCGCCTTCATTGATGACCTGCATGACCTTCCAGCACTGGCTCAGACATTTTGCGGTGCCGGGTTCGATCTCGGTCGTGGCGGCCAGCACCATGGATTTGGTAACCACGTCCGCGCCGGCCCCGCCGTATTCTTCGGGAAGACCCAAAGTTCTTAAACCGATCTTGGAAGCCTTTCGGATCAATTCAGCGGGGTAACAGTCCTTGGGATTGGGGCGCGCATCCATTGCAGCCGCCACCGGTTTAACTTCCTTTATAAAAAAATCGACAGCGAGCTCCCTTATGGCGAGCTGCTCGTCAGTGAATTGATATGGCATGGTGCTTCCCTCCATTTTTAATTATTATATGTTGACGCCGCCGGAGAATCACTTCCATTGAGAAACCCTCCCCCGGCCTTCCCCGCCCCAGGCCCCTATTATGCAAGGGCTTTACGCAGTTCATCGATCAGCGTCGGCATCACATTGCGGTAGTCCTCGACCACCCCGACATTCGAAATGCTGAATATCGGCGCATCCGGATCTGAATTGATCGCCACGATATATTTTGAACCGGACATCCCGGCGATATGCTGGCTGGCGCCGGATATGCCCACGGCAAAATAGACTTCCGGGGCGACGATCTTGCCGGTCAATCCGATCTGGCAGGAAGGCGGCACCATCCCCTGGTCCACCGCAACCCGGGTGGCGCCCATTGCCCCGTTCAGGAGCGTGGCCAGTTCTCTGAGCTGTTGAAAAGATTCCGGATCCTTCATGCCGCGTCCGCCGGAAACAACCACATTGGCCTCTTCCAGAATGCACTCGAAAACTTCCTCCTCAACGCGTTCAACCGTCCGGGTTTCAGGCGCAATATCCCCGAGCGCCGTCTCAACGGTCACAACATCCCCTTTGCGGTTCTGGTCGGGCCCAAACGGTTCCTGGGTACGCGGCCGCACGGTTACCAGCGCCGTTGGGCCGTCAACCCGCATCCGCGCCAGTGCCTTGCTGCCGTAAACCGGTTTGGTAAAGATAACGGCATCCTCCCGGACCTCAAAACCGATGCAATCGGTAATCAGCCCCCCTTTCAGGCGATGGGCCAGCCGGGGCGCCAGCTCAATGGCCGCAGCCTCTCCCGGAAAGATGATCATGCGCGGATTTACTGACGCAGCAATGTCCGCCAGTACCTTCAGGTAAGCGTTGGCATGAAATTCCCATAGCTTCTCATTATCACAAACATGAACGCTGTCTGCGCCGGCTTCGATCAGGTCCTGGGTCAGGGATGAAATCCCTGACCCCAGAAGCGCGGCAGATACCGGCTCACCGGTTTTTGCAGCTACCCCACGTGCCGCGCCCAGGATCTCCCGGGTCGGCATGGACACCGCATCGCAAACGATGGATGCGTATACTAAAATTCCTGGCATTTCTACCTCCTTATGCCTTCTGCCTAACAGATCGTTTCATTTATTTTATAAGATTCATTTTGATCAGGTGCGCCGCAAGGTTCACCGCTTTCTCCGGGCCGTCCTCCCCGTCGATAAACAACACCTGCCGGTCATAACTGGGAAGCGTTAATTCTTCCACCACAACCCGTTTCGGGATCTCCGCGTCGATGGAAAGATCACCGGCCGAAAAGGTCGGAATCTTTTTTCGGCCCGCCATCAATACACCCTTTACCGAAGGATAGCGCGGCTGATTGGTGCTGCTGTTGGTGATGTTCGCCACTAACGGCAGGCCCGCCTCAAGAACCGCCATTCCGTTTTCGGTCTCTCTTTTAACGAAAAGGGCATTCTCCTTTTTTTCAATGTTGTACGCCATGGGAATACAGGCTGTTTGCAGCTCCTCTGCCAGCAGCGCACCCACCTGGCCCATGTCCCAGTCACCGGCCTGTCTGCCGCAAAGAACAATATCGACGTTTCCTGCCTGCCGGATGGCTTTGGCGATAACGGCGGCCGTTCCGGCTGAATCCAGCGCTTCAAAAGAAGGATCCTTGAGCCAGATCGCCTCATCGCAGCCCATGGCCAGGGCGCGGCGTAAAACCTTCTGGCTCGATTCCCCTCCCATTGTAAGCACGGTGACCTTAATGTCCTTATCGCGATCCTTGAGCTGCAGGGCCACTTCAATGGCATTTTCATCATAAGGGTTCAGGACCGGTTCGCCCTGGTCCGGAACCGCTCGCTTTGCTTCGAAGTCGACCTTAAATTCGCCCGATGGGATTTCAGGGTCGACAATTTGTTTGGTGCAAACTACAATGTGCATTACTTCCCTCCTCGGAAAAATAGTAGCTCTCCGTACGGCTACGACAACAGGTTCTCGTCATAGGGGGTTTTCGTGAGAACTTCGTTGCCGGTTTCCGTAATCAATATCGTGTCCTCCAGCCGGATGCCGCCGCCGCCGGGAACGCCCGGAATGAAAATGCCCGGTTCCATGCTGAAGATCATGCCCGGCTGAAGTTCGACGATGTTCTCACTGCCGATGGCGGCGACTTCGCCGATAATCGGGTAGGTCAATCCGGTTACCCCGATGCTGTGGCCCAGCAGACCCAGGTAATCATACCCCTTAAAGCCTGCGTCGACGACCGCTTTGCGGGCGGCGTCATTAACGTCTTTATTGGTATTGCCCGGAATCATGGTGCGCTGAATCTCCATCATCATGGCATACACCGCCCGGTAAATTTTCTTCTGCTCTTCGTTGGGCTTGCCGTGGATGACCGTTCGGGTGAAATCCGAGAAATAGCCGTTGAAGCAGCCGCCCAGATCCATGAACACGAGTTCACCCCAGTTGATCTTGCGGTCCGAGGCAAACCGCCGCAGCGGCGCCGTACCGTCTCCGGAGGTCACAATCAGGCTGCACTGGGGCGTTTCCATGCCGTTGGCATACAGCGAGTGCATGGCTTCCGCCAGGATTTCGCACTCCCGGATCCCTGCCCGGATGCTGCCAATTGCCCGATCCATGGCGTAGGAGGCATGCTGGCTCGCCACCCGCATGCATTTCAGTTCTTCACTGTTCTTGACCACCTGGGCCGCCAACACGCACTGGTCCCCATCCACAAATTCAATTTTCGGGAAAACTTCTTTTAATTTGTTCAAGACAATCATGGAGACATGGTCGATGCCGACTTTTCCCTTGGTGATGCCGAGTTCCTCGATCGCCGGTTTGAATTTTTTCTTGACTTCGGTTTCGGCAATGCCCGGATCCTCCATGGTCGCCAGGGGCCGGATATTTTCTTTCTTCATCCAGTACATGCTGTTCCAGCATCTTTCCACGCAGCCGCTGGTGGGAAACAGGATCGGATCCTTATCCGGAGACATGATGGCCGCATTGCGGGTCAAAAAGGAGATGGGCCACCACAACGGCCGGTAGCCGGTCATATAGCGGATGCTCTCGGCCTTGAACAACAGCAACCCGTCCAAACCGAATTTTTTTATCTGTTCGTTTAAGCTTTTGGTTCTTTCCCTGCGCAGCAAATCAAAGTCGATTCGGCGGGTCCAGTCTACTGCAAATTCCATATCAAACCTCCATATTATCGAAGTTAATGTTATAATTTACCAAGTACACATATTCATGAATACGATAAAAGATCTTATCCTCATTTGCACAGTTTTTCCGCTATTGCTTCGGCGACATCCGTCGTGGAAGATTTGCCCTTGAGGTCATACGTGCGGACCTTGCCCTCTTTCAGAACATCGACGATGGCTTTTTCAATTTTTGTTCCCGTCTCTTTTTCTCCCAGATAATCAAACATCATTTTAGCGGCCATAATGGCGGCAATGGGGTTGATCACATTTTTCCCCGCATATTTGGGGGCGGTTCCATGAATCGGTTCAAAAACACCCATGGAATCACCGATATTGCCGCTGTAGGCAAACCCCATTCCGCCCACCACACCGGCGCCGACATCACTTAAAATATCACCATTGGCATTTTCAGCGAAAATAATGTCGAATCGCTCCGGATGCATGACGATCTGCATGGCGCAGGCATCAATGGTCATGTCGTTGGCTTCAATGTCCGGGTACTCCTTGGCCATTTCATAAAAAATCTGCCGCATGGGTTCGTCCGTATACGTCAGGACGTGGGCCTTGTGGGTAAAGGTCACCTGCTTGCGGCCCTCCTTGCGGGCCAGCTCAAAGCAAAACCTCAAAATTCGATCCATCCCCTTTTTGGTGAACACCCTTAAATTCACATAATAATCTTCGTCGATATAACCGACGCCCCTATACAGCCCCTCGGTATTTTCCCGGACGATGATCAGGTCGGCTTTCTCCTGGATGGCGCCGGCACCGGGGAGTGATTTGATGGGCCGCACATTGGCATACAGATTAAATCCCAGCCGAAACCCCATCAGGACCTTAACGGTATGGGGATTTCCGGCCGCGCCGAACAGGACCGCATCTGTCTTTGCGATTCCGTCCAGGGTCTCTTTGGGAAAGGGATCGCCGTACTTTTCAAAAGCAACATCCCCGGTGTCCATGGGCTTAAAATCCATCTTAAAGTCGGATATGTCGTTAACCGCGTCGAGGACGATCCGGGCCGCGCTGATGGCATCGCGCCCGATTCCGTCTCCCGGAATAATTCCAATTTTATATTTCTTTTGCATCTGAAACCTCATTATCAAAGCTGCCGTACCCATTCATTCTTTTTAAAATATGCTGAACGCCGCACCAAAAACGGCGGCGTTCAGATCCCGACTGTCGCCCCTTACTTGACGACATAAATTTCCTGGGGCGTTTTATGCAGGCACTCGCTTACGCCTGTTTTGGTGATAATATAATTATCGCAGATATTGGCCGTCCCGTTTTTACTGATGGGCGGATGAATGGCGATATTCATATTTTCTTCAATCTTCATGGTTTCGCCGATCTGGCAGGAAGGCCTTTCCACCAGGTCGTAGCCCTGGCCGTGGGCGTACAGCCTTCTCTCCATGGGATACCCCTTGCTTTGCAGAAAGTCGTTATAGTCGTCCAGGATATCGATGGGATCCGCACCGGGCTTTAACAGGTCTCTGGTGCGCCGATAGGCCGTCATCATGTCCTCGTATACGATTGCCAGGGGTTCGGGAATCTTGCCGACGCAGACGGTGCGATGCAGATGGGTATAATAGCCGGCCGGACAGATCGCCTCGATCAGAATCCCGAGGGAATCGCCGTCCTGGATGACGCGGTTCATGGCATGAATATTACTGTAGGGAAAGTTCTGCCCGGGAGGAGCAGAGCCGATTTGGATAAAGAGCTGTTCGCTTCCCAGCATCTTGGCTTTAAATCTTCCAATGGCACCGATTTCAAATTCCCGGATGCCGGGCTTGATGGCCTCGTAGCAGGCTTTCATGGCTTCATCATGAATATAGCAGCTGTTCTTGATGTGCTCAATTTCCTCGGGGCTTTTGATGGCCTTGATCAGGTCGATCTCATCGGTAATGTCCACAAATGTGGCGCCCGTCATGTTCTGCCGGATATAGTTGACGAAACCGGCGCGCATGGCCCCCTCGTTGACAAAGGAAATCCGGCAGTTGGGATAATCCTTGAGTTCGTTCACGATCATTTCACCGTCAAAGTTGCAGGTAAAGTTGCACGAAGTCATGATGGGTGAACTCATGCGCTTCTTGACGCCCCGCACCAGCCAGGCCGGCAGACCGGTGCCCCCTTTGGGTTCAAGTTCCCCGTGACTGAAGGTGGTCATTTCGTCATCCACCGGAAAAATAGCAGAAATCGGATAGGCATGAACGGCCGGTATATCCGTAAACCACTTGATATATCCGCCCAGGTAGTCATTGTTGTTTTCAATCAGGAGAAAATCAACCTTTTTTGCCTTCATTACGTCGCGAACGGCCTTCCATCTCCTTTCAAGCTCAGCATCGGAAATGGGCTTCATCACTCTTTCTTTTATCAGTTCATGCATCTTTGCCTCCTTTGGTTCTGGGTTTATATAAAAAGGGGTTATTTATTGACTGAAAAGCTTGAGGAGATCATCAGGCGCAATGGGCGTATCGTCGGCGCTGTCAAAACGCGTTAACATCTCAAACGTCTGATTCAGGTGTTTGCGGGTTATTTTCCCCGCATTATCAACGTCCTTCTTTTCGATCATCTCCAGTATGCTGCGATGGTTAACCAGCGATCTGCTTCTATTTTCCGGGTTGTTGGCAAGCATCAGCAGATATTTCTTGATATATTCATTGAGGCATCCCATCATTTTATCGATAAAAATATTCCCGGCGGCCTGGGACACTTTGTTGTGAAAAAGAAAATCGAGTTCGCCGAACGTGAGCGGGTCATCAAGCGCGGCCTTACTCCTTTCCAATATGTCTTTCAGTTTTTCCAGGTCTTCCTCGGTCCGCCGCTGGGCGCACAACCGCACGGCTTCGCTTTCGATGAGCATGCGGGCTTCGAAAAAATCGATCAGGCTTTGAATGTTCTGATTGGCAAAAAGGGGGAAAAAAACATTTTCCAGGCTGGACGGGTTCATCTCCTTGGCAATAAATGCCCCCTTGCCATGGGTGATTTCCACGATGCCGAGGGCGCTCAGTCGGGCCAGGGCCTCTCTCAGGGTGAAACGGCTCACGCCCAGCGATTCCTGCAGGGTCCGCTCACTGGGAAGCTGCTGGCCGGGTTTAATGGCGCCGTCTACGATCTGTTTCTTGATATAAGTGACCGTTGCGTCGACAACTGAAATTCTTTTGATTTTTTCCATGCCGTCTTTCATGTCATTATACACTTATTACTCATCGTACCAGTTGTCAATATTTTTTCTGCACCTTTCTGGACAATTGATAACCGCATGCAGCTTAAATTATAACATTCTGGTTTAACTGTTAATTTTTTTTATCAGCCAGGCAATATTCTTTCCCAGACGCTGCATGATATGAATCCCCTCACTGTCGGATTCGACCTGACCGGGATCCCCCCCCATACCAAGATTCCAGTAAATAGAGCCGGGGACGATCATCTCGCTGTAAAGAAACAGGTGGTTGAGCGTATCAAAGGTATGAACCGCGCCGGCCCGGCGCACCGCCACCACCGCCGCGCCGACCTTGCGCCTTAAAAGACCGCCGTTGGCCCCGGCCACACGCCCGGTGCGCTCGATGAGTCCCTTCATGGATGCGGTAACATCGGTAAAATACACCGGCGATCCTAGCAGAATGCCGTCGGCCTCGGCCATGGCGCCAAAATAGTCGTTGAAACCGTCCGACGGGATCACGCATTTCCGATCCTTATTTTCCCGGCACTTGTTGCAGGCCGTACACCCCCTGAGCGGACTGCCGGCCGGCTGGATGAGCTCCGTCCCGATGCCTTCGGCTGAAAGTTCTTTTAGAACCGTTCGGAGCAATATGGCGGTATTGCCGTCTTTTCGTGAACTGCCGTTGATTGCGACAACTTTCATGGTCTTATCTCCTTTCCGAAAATAGTTGTGACCGTTAAGCGAGCTTATAGTTGTTGTCAAAAATATGTTCCAACGGAATTGTCCGGCAGCCGAACCGGAATGTGATTATGACAACCGCTTTAAATCAATCCCCTGCCTGCCCGCAAGCATTGCGGCAAAGGCTGGATAGCCTGACAGAGAAACGTATAACAGACATCGTCGGCCGGCGCAAACACACCGGCAGGCAGCCGTGCAGATGTTTTTTAACGCCGACATTAAAAAATCCCCGCCTCTTCAGACGGGGATTTTTTATTTTCATATACCTGCTTGATGTAAGTACAGAGTTTAAAGTTGAATTTTACGAAGAACCTGTTTTTAAGACCTTGTATTTTTTATACCAGCTGATGATACCGGGAACGCAAATCAACAATACTGAAAACACCAAAAGCGCCAGGCAAAACGGTCTGTATATAAAGCCCAGGGGGTCGCCCTTGAACAGAATCAGACTTTGGATCAAACTGTTTTCAACGCCGTGTCCCAGGAGAAACGTTATGACCAGCGGCGCCAGGGGAATGTCGAAGCGGTTCAGCAAAAACCCCACGAAACCAAAAAAGACCATGATCGCAACATCAAACACATTGTTGTTGACGGCATAGGAGCCCACGATCGCCAACGCAAAGACCGCCGGAATGAGGTATTTGGAATTGATCCGGGCGATTTTGGCATACAGCCCTGAAAAAATATATCCGAAAACGAACATAAACGCATTGGCCACCATCATGGACATCAGGATGCCGTACATGATGTCCCCATAATTCCTGAACAACCCCGGGCCGGGACGAAGCCCCTGTACAATCAATGCCCCCAGCAGGACGGCCGTCACCATGTCTCCCGGGATGCCGAAGGCCATCAGGGGCAGAAGCGTCGGACCGTTGACGGCGTTGTTGCAGGCTTCGGGGCCGGCAACGCCTTCCAGTGAACCCTTGCCGAACTTTTCAGGCTCTTTTGAAAAGCGCTTGGCGCATGAATATCCTAAAAAAGCCGCCACCGGCTGGCCCACTGCCGGGACCAGGCCGATAAATGCTCCGATGCCGGTTGATCTCAGGATATGTGGAATGCATTTGCGAAACTCCCACCAGTGAAGCTTGTCTTCCTTGGAAATTTTGAAAATCTCCCGCTGTTTTTCGTCTGCCTTTTTTCCTTCCAGGACTCTTTCAATGATTGTGGCAAAGGCAAACAGTCCGATCAGCAAAGTAATCAGTGAAAAGCCCCCTGCCAGATCGGTATTTCCGAAGGCAAATCGCCACCTGCCGCCGATATCGGTCCCGACGGTCGCCAGCATCAATCCCAAAGCGGCTGCCATGAGCCCTTTGACCACCGAACCGCCGGTCATGGTGGCAATAATGGCCAGCGAACATACGAGAATAGAAAAAAGCTCGGGCTTGCCCACCAGCAGGGCGATACTGACCACCGACTGCGCCAGCAGGATGGTGATGATATCGCTCAGCGTGTCGCCGATAGTCGATGAAAAAAGAGCAACCTTGAGGGCGCTCCCCGCCCGGCCCTGTTTGGCGAGTTCATAGCCGTCGAACACCGTGGCAATGGCGGCTCCGGTGCCGGGAGCGTTGATCAGAATCGCCGGGATGCTGCCGCCGTAAATTCCCCCTTTGTAAAGTCCGATCAAAAAGGGCAGGCCGACCAGGGGCGGCAGGAAAAAAGTGAACGGCACAAAAATCGCCATCCCCATCGTGGTGGTCAGTCCGGGTATGGACCCGATCAGGATGCCGACCACAACGCCGATCGCGACTACCAGAATGGAGAGAGGATCAAGTGCCAGCATAAGGCCGTTAAACATCTGCTCTAACATAATTACTCCTGATTCTTAGGAAATTCTCGTACCGATAACATCCGCTTAAAACCGCTTTACAGACTAAATCACTGGAAAAAAAGGCTCAAGAATCCTCTGGGCAGCGGGACATACAGCAGCGAAATAAAAACGTAGTAGATTATCGAGGGTACGATCACAGACAGAATGAATAAATAAAACCAGCTTCGGTTGCCCATTACAAGGGACAGGGCGAAGACGGCGATGACGGTCGCTGGCAAATATCCTAAAAACGGCATCAGGCTGACATAAATAAGCCCCAACACCGTGATCAGGGAGCTGGTAATGAACTCAGGCTTGGACACGCCGATGACCGCCTCGTTCCGATCCAGCATGCTTTTTAACATGTCGGCATCATCCGTTTTATTAATGAACTTTTCGTTTAAAAAGGACTTCACCAACAGGAAAGCCGCGGACAGGAGAAAAATCCCTCCCCCCAGTTGAGGGAAGAAACGACCGGTCAGCCTCCCGAAACCTCTCGCGCCGGGGACTTCCCGTGGCGATGCCTGAAAGTAAATTAAGATGAAATAAACCAGACCGAAGATCAGACAGATAAAGGCGGCAGTCCGATTAAGCTTTATTTTGCGATTCAGCTGACCTTTCATATATCTTTTGTCCTTTTAGAAAAAATGCCGGAAATACTATATTTCCATAGCCAAACTTATTTTCGCAGGTCCACGGGCATTTAGACTGTCTTCAAGTATTCGGGGGGGGGGCCTGCTTTACAAAATAATGCCTTTCGGGGGAAAAGGGATATTGCCCCGAAAGGCATCTCGCTGAAATCCATTTTTATTTGTTGAGCACCTTGGCCGCTTCTTTGGCAGCCGCCTCGGTTTTTTTCATCGCCGCTGCAAACTCTTTGCGTGGCAGCCAGCTGATCCTCTCGCCCATCTTTGCGATTAAACGGGTAATGCTTTTATCTTTGACCAATTTTCCAAAATTTCCCTCGATAAGGGACAGCTTATCTTCGGATGTTCCTTTGGGTGCGAAAATTCCGAAAGTCAGCATGGTATCGATTTCGTAGCCCAGCTCTCTGAAAGTCGGTACATCCGGCATATCCGGATGCCTTTCCTCGCCGGTTACGGCCAACGCTCGCAACAATTTATCTCCGTGGTCTTGGGCAGCCCATACCGAAGGGCCGATACCGGCGGGAACTTCACCCGACAAACACGCTTGCCGCAACGGTCCGCCCCCGGCATAGGGCACATTGGTAAAACTCATTCCACCCTGAATTTCAAGTTGCAGCGCCGGCAGATTTGCGACCGTCAGAGCGCCGCTGTTGCCCATGGTTGTGCCCGGATTCTTCTTGGCGAATTCGATGAATTCCTGGGCGGTTTTGAATGGCGAAGGCTTCGGGCTTTTTTCCCCGGCAACCACCAGTACCCACGGCCAGGAGCTGATGCGACAGACCGGAATCAGGTCCCTGAGAACGTCTACAGGGATCTTTTCAAACTGACCCAGCACGATGGCATGTTCGCCGCCCGCCATTAAGGTATAGCCGTCCGGTTTCGAGCTGGCCACAAACTTGGTTCCGGTGACCGTTCCGGCTCCCGGCTTCAAGGTGACGGTCATGGGCACGCCGAAATAATCCTTTGCCACCGAAATCATCACCCGCGAGGTTAAATCAAACCCGCCCCCGGCCGAAACCGGCAACACCAGTTCAATGGGGCGGTTGGGATATTTATCCGCGGCCATGACATTTTGGATCGCAAACACTGACAGCACGGCAACCAGAGCGATCACCCAAATTTTTTTACCTTTTAAATGAAAACCTGTCATAATAAACCTCCTTGTAAGTAGTTGGGTTATAACGATCAAGGCAAACTACATCCCAGCCAAATATCAACCCCTTAGCAGCTACTTTTGGCCGAATCTTTCGAATGAAATAAACAGAACCATCCATCTGCCAAGGCATTGGATAATGAAATTTATATTTCCTCAAAAAACGATCAGGTTCAAGGAAATGCTTGTTCGATTGAACTGAGTTATACTTTGAACCGGCAACCTTGCCGCACGGTACCAAGGGTGAACATAACAGCGCTGGAATTAATTGGATATTGTTTATTATAAACAAAATACATGTGTCAAGGATTTATTCCCGGTTGAGATTAAATTATGTAAAATTGAATAGTTGCTTTAACAGCAATTCTCGGTCAGTTTGTAAAGTAGGGTTTGGTGGGCCTTGAGAAGTA
>JARGFK010000054.1 GCA_029211065.1 Desulfobacterales bacterium | reverse complement strand
ACATCGCGAAATTTTTTTCAGATTAATGCATAATATGCACTGAAATTAGCACTTATCACTTTCAGTCAAAATTGCTGGTTAATTATCCGCTATTTAATTTTTCAACCCATCCATAGACGGCTTCGCGGTAGCGATATCCCAGAAAGGCCGCCAACAGACATAAGCCAAATACCAGGGCAAACAGCCAGTAGTTCTGCCTGAAAAGAAAAGCCCCCTGGAGGCTGAGGAGCAGGGTTCCGGGCATGCGGCCGACGGCCGCCAGTATCATTAAAATTTTAAGGGGTATGGTGCTGAATCCCAGAAAAAGGCAGAGATAATCTTTTGGAAAACCGGGTATGATAAACAAGATGAAACTGACGATCACACCCTGGTGTTTCAAGACCCGGTCGAAACGCTCCAGCACATCGGCGGGTAACATGTTTCTGACATAGCGTCGTCCCAGAAAACGGCCAATGGAAAAATTCAACCAGGAACCCACTGTCAGGGCAAGGCTGGATAATAAAAACCCTTGGGTCGCACCGAACAGATACCCCCCGATAAAGCCGGTCACTTCACCCGGTACCGGGGCAAAGATCACCTGCAGGATCTGAATCAACACAAACACAAGCGGTGCGGCCATGCCAAAGGAGGCAATAAAATTTTTCACCGCTTCCCGGTCGGTAAACAGGGCGTAATATCGAGTGACGGCTTCACCCAGGAAATCCCTGTAAACATAAACGATGACGGCCAGCCCGCAGGCGGCCGCTGTAGCGACCAGGATCAGTTTTATGGAGAGTCTGTTCAGGGTCATACCGATTCAGCGCCGGGATTCGGCTTTTTCCAGCGCGGCAACCCCCGGCAGTGTTTTTCCTTCCAGCAGTTCCATAAACGCGCCGCCGCCGGTGGAGATGTAGGAAATCTTATCGGCAATGCCGGCCTTGTGGATAGCGGCATCCGTATCCCCGCCCCCGACGATGGTCAGCGCCCCTGAATCGGCCAGACACTTGGCCATTTCTAGAGTTCCCCGGCTAAAGGCGTCTATTTCAAAAACCCCCAAGGGACCGTTCCAGATAATGGTGGCCGCATCCCCAAGCGCCTTTCGATAAAGCTTTGACGTCTCCGGTCCGATGTCCAGCGCCATCTTGTCGGCGGGAATTTCCCCGATCGACACGATTTTCGGTTCAGCATCCGGCGCCGGCCGGTCCGCCACCACCACATCCACCGGGAGAAGGAACTCAATGCCTTTTTCCCGGGCTTTTTTCATCACGGTCTCGGCCACCGGAATCAGGTCTTCTTCAATCTTAGATTTTCCCACCGAAACACCGCGGCTTTTTAAAAACGTATTGGCCATGGCGCCGCCGATGAGCAGTTTGTCCACATGCGCCAGCATATTTTCCAGGGCCCCCAGTTTGCCGGATACCTTTGCGCCACCCACAACCGCCGCAAGGGGGCGCTTGGGATGGGACATGGCTTTATCAAAATACTCGATCTCTTTTGCCAGCAGAAACCCGGCCGCGCACACCGGCACATGCCGGGTGATGGCGACCACGGATGCATCCGGACGGTGAGAAACCGCAAAAGCGTCATTGATATAGACATCCCCCAGTTCAGCCAGCGCTGCGGCAAAAGCATCGTCCTTATTTTGTTCCTGGGGGTGAAACCGCAGATTTTCCAGCAGCAGCAAATCCCCCGGCTTCATGCCGGCAACAAGGGATTTTACGGCCGGACCGATGCAGTCCGGCGCCATCTTGACATCCGTATTCATGAGTCGACCCAGATGCACCGCCACCGGCGCCAGGCTCATCTCCGGGACCACCTTGCCTTCCGGGCGGCCCAGATGGGACGACAGGATCACCATGGCTTTTTGTTCCAGTGCATACGCAAGCGTCGGCAAAACCGCTGTCAGGCGGGAGTCGTCGGAGACCTGCCGGTTTTCATCCAAGGGAACATTAAAGTCGACCCGGAAAAACACTCGCTTGCCGTTGATATCGACATCTTTAATCGTCTTCATGAACCCCTCCTTCTTTTTGTGTTTTTTCGGTTTCCTTTTTCAGTCTGCCGCGAAAATATTTCTTCTTCGACCACCTCTCAAAAAAGGAAATGACGCCGGTCCCATAGGCCCGGTCGATCACTTCTTCCCGCACCCGGTTTCCCTCCGGTCCGGACACAGCCGCGCGCAAACAGTCCACCTTGAGGCGGCAATTCATACAGCGCTCCGGGGACTGTCGCAGTCCGTCCTCACTTTTAGGGAAAACCTGTTCCAGGACGCCGAAACAGGCGGGATGTTCGCTGCTGTCGGATTTCATATTCGTTTTCTTTCCAAATCGCCCTTCCGGCGATCTATATTATGAAACGGGGCGATCAGTGCTTTTCATGTTCACGGTAAATCCGGGCAATATGGCCATGATCCGCGAAACTGTAATAAGAACTGTTCCCCATAACGATATGTTCATGAACCGTGATTCCCATCACCGCACAGGCCTGGATCAGCTGCCGCGTGATGGCCATATCCTCGGGAGACGGCGTGGGATCCCCCGAAGGATGGTTGTGGGCGAATATCAAAGCCGCGGCATCGTGGTTTATGGCGGCCAGAATCACCTCCCGGGGATAAACGGAACTGGCCGTCAGTGTTCCCTTGAACAGCGTTTCAACCGCAAGCACCTTGTTTTTGGCATCCAGAAACACGACCTTGAAATACTCCCGGAGTTTGTCGCCAATGCTATGACACAGATATTCGTAAAGTTCTTTGGAATTATTGAGGGGATCTTTTTCGATGAGCCGTTTTTCAAGATACCGATCCGCAACCGCTTTCACCAGTTTGACGCCGAACAGGTTCTTGGGTCCGATGCCCTCTATTTCACAAAGCTCCCGGGGGGACGCTTCCAGGACGCGCTGGAGCGATTTAAACCGCTTGAGAAGCGCCTTGGCGATTTCCTTGCAGTCTTTGCGGGGGGTCGCGATGGTCAGCAGCAGTTCAATGACCTCATAATCGTGAAAACCGGACAGCCCGGATTCAAGAAATTTTTTCCGCAGCCGCTCTCGGTGACCAGCCCCCTTATGAGATTCGGACCTGTCCATCAGTCCTCTATTTCATTTTTCAAGTCCCGGGTCATTAATCGGTGGACCGCTGTCTGGGGCTTGATGCCGTCGTAGAGGATATGATAGACTTCATGGGAAATCGGCATGTCCACCCCGAGTTTGCGCGACAGATTATACACCGACTTGGCGGTCTTGACGCCTTCGGCAACCATCCGCATATCCGCCAGTATTTCAGCCAGCTTCTTGCCCTCTCCGATCTTTTTGCCGACGCTGTGATTCCGGCTCAAATCCCCGGTGCAGGTCAGGACCAGGTCGCCCACACCGGCCAGCCCGGCAAAGGTGTGGGGATTGGCCCCCAGCTTGACCCCCAGCCGGCGAATCTCGGCCAGCCCCCGGGTAATCATGGCCGCCCGGGTATTCAGCCCCAATCCGAGGCCGTCAATGATTCCGGCGGCAATGGCGATGATATTCTTGACCGCTCCGCCCAGTTCGACGCCCATCAGGTCATCATTGGTATAGACCCGGAAAAAGGGGGATGCAAAGGTATGTTGCACCAGCTCGGCCACGCCCTGATCCTTGCAGGCCACCGTCACCACCGTGGGAACGTTGCGTGCGACTTCGCGCGCAAAACTGGGGCCTGAAAGAACGGCCAGTTTCCCGGGGTCAACCTGGGGCAGCATCTCCTTGAGTATCGCGGACATCGTCAGGTGGGTTTTGTTTTCAATCCCTTTGGAGGCTGAAACCACAATCGTCTCAGGGGAAACAAACGTTGTCATTTTTTTGGCTGTTGCCCTCAGGACATGCGACGGCACCACCACCACCAGCAGATCTTTGGCGCCGGCCACCTCCGCCAGATCGTTGGACACTGCCAAGTCGGAAGGCAGTTTAACACCCGGCAAAAAGAGCGCATTTTCCAGTGATGTTCGGATCTGTTCCCTGACTTCCGGCTCAAAAGCCCACAACGTGACGTTAAATCCATTTAATCCGAGCAGATTGGCCAGGGCGGTTCCCCAACTGCCGGCCCCCACCACGCCGATGTTTAACTTCTTGGGATTTTTTTTCATATTCATATCTGTATCAGCTTCTAAATTTCTTTTTCAGCCACAACCACCGCCCCGGCCACCTTTTCGTCCGATTCAATATCGATCAGTTTGACGCCCTGGGTGTTGCGGCTGATCACTGAGATACCGCTCACCGGTATACGGATGATTTTGCCGCTGTCGTTCATCAGCATCAGATCATCGTTTTCATTAACCAGTAAAAGCGCCACGACAAGCCCGTTGCGCTCGCTGGTTTTGATGGTGATAACCCCCATCCCCCCCCGTTTTTGAACAGGATATTCGTCAATCGAGGTCCGCTTGCCGAATCCGTGTTCAGTGGCGGCGAACACGGTCTGGCCATGGCTCAGCACTTCCATCCCCACGATGCGATCGCCCTTCAAAAGCCGCATCCCACGGACACCCATGGCAACACGGCCGGTGGGACGAACATCCGACTCATGAAACCGGATCGACTTTCCCAGGGCGGAACACAGAAAAACATTGCGGGTGCCGTCGGTGATCCGGACGGAGATCAGCTCGTCACCGCTTTTCAGCCCCATGGCGATGATGCCGCCGGAACGCGGGCGGCTGTAGTCCATCAGATCCGTTTTTTTGATCATTCCCTGGCGGGTTGCCATGATCACATGATAACCGGTCTCAAACGCCGGAACAGCCAGGACCGTCGACAGCTTTTCACCCTCCACAAAATTCAGCAGATTGATAATCGCCTTGCCGCGGCTCTGACGCCCGGCCTGGGGAATGTCGTACACCTTGCACCAGTAGACCCGTCCCTGATTCGTGAAAAAAAGAAAGGTATGGTGGGTGGAGGCCACGAAGAGATGCCGGACGATATCCTCGTCCTTGGGCACCATGGCGGTCTTGCCCTTGCCGCCGCGATGCTGGCTGTGGTAGAGCGAAACCGGATTGCGCTTGATGTAACCGCTCTGGGAGATGGTCACCGCCATGTCTTCTTCAACGATCATATCCTCGATGGTAATTTCCCGGGTTTCCTCAACAATTTCGGTCCGCCGCTTATCCCCGTATTCATTTTTTATCCCGGCGAGTTCTTCCTTTATCAGGTTTAACACCAGCCGTTCATTGCCCAGTATCTCCCGGTACCGGGCGATATCCTGGATCACGTTTTTATACTCTTCCAGTATTTTTTCCTGTTCAAGGCCGGTCAACCGCTGCAGACGCATGTCCAGAATCGCCTGGGCCTGGATGACCGAAAGACTGAACGTCTCCATCAGCCCTTTTTTGGCGTCCGCCGGCGATTGCGACGCCCGTATTAGGGCGACCACGGCATCCAGGTTGTCCAGGGCGATCTTGAGTCCTTCGAGGATATGGGCGCGCTCTTCGGCCTTGCGCAGATCAAATCGGGTCCGCCGGATGATGATTTCCTTGCGGTGCAGGATGAAATGCTCCAGCATCTCCTTCAGGTTCAGCACCTGAGGCTGGTTATTGACCACCGCCAGGAATATAATGCCGAAACTGGTCTCCATCTGGGTGTGCTTGTAAAGCTGGTTCACGATCACAGCCGACATCTGGTCTTTTTTAAGCCCCAGCGCAATCCGCATCCCTTCGCGGTCGGACTCGTCCCGAACAAACTGAAATCCCTCAATCTGTTTGTTTTTAATCAAATCGGCAATCTTCTCGATCAGCCTGGCTTTATTGACCTGATAGGGAAGCTGGGTGACGACGATGGTTTCGCGCTCGGTGCGTTTATCCTTTTCAACGATGATGCGGGCCCGTACCCGGATAATCCCGCGCCCGGTTTGATAGGCCTCGTGAATCCCCCGGGTCCCGTAAATGATTCCGGAAGTGGGAAAATCCGGTCCTAAAACATAGCCCATCAGTTCTTTGCTGGAAAGCGCCGGGTCATCAATCAGCGCGCTGATGGCATCGACAACTTCAGCGAGATTGTGCGGCGGAATATTGGTGGCCATGCCCACGGCAATGCCGGATGATCCATTGATCAACAGCGCCGGAATTTTGGCCGGCAATACGGCCGGCTCTGAAAGGGATTCATCATAGTTGGGTACAAAATCGACGGTTTCCTTGTCCAGGTCTTCCAGCATTTGATGAGACAGGGCCATCATCCGAATCTCGGTATACCGCATGGCCGCGGCCGGATCGCCGTCAACGGACCCGAAGTTGCCCTGCCCGTCCACCAGCGGGTAGCGCATCGAAAAATCCTGAGCCATTCGAACAATGGTGTCATAAACCGCTGTATCGCCGTGGGGATGATATTTACCGATGACATCCCCAACGATTCGGGCGGATTTCTTATACGGTTTGTTCCAGTCGTTTTTAAGTTCCCGCATGGCGAATAAAATCCGCCGGTGAACCGGTTTCAAGCCGTCGCGGACATCCGGCAAGGCCCTGCCGATGATGACGCTCATGGCATAATCGAGATAAGATTTTTTCATCTCGCTGTCGATACTTATTTCAGACAAATTCTCAGCTTGCATCATATCACTACCTTTAATCTGTGCTTCTGTGGAAGGTTCAGTTTTTTATGGGTGTAACCAGCTTTTGATAGCTGGTATGGTAAATATCCGTCAATGTCAAAAACGCAGTCACTACCAAAGGGCCGTAGATAATGCCCAGAATGCCGAACAGCTTCAATCCGCCCATGATGGAAATAAAAACCAGCAGGGTATGCATTTTCACCCGCGTCCCCACCAGTTTTGGTTTTAAAATATATTCGACCACCCCGGACAGAATAATATAAAAAACGATAAAAAACACACCGGCCGCAATCCTTCCCGCTAAGAACAGATACACCGCCGCCGGGATAAACACCACCCCGATGCCGACGATGGGCAAAAAGGCCAGCAGCGCCATGACCACCCCCCACAAAAAAGGAGAATCCAATCCGAACATCGCGAAAACAAACCCTCCCGACACCCCCTGAATCAATCCGCCCAGACCGTTGCCCACCAGAATTGCACCGGCAATGTCCTTGAATTTGCGAATCAACTTTTCGTCCTGTTCCCTGGGCAGCGGGGAAAGGTTGGTGATAAAGGAGATGGCCTTATGGCCGTCAATCAGCAGGAAATAAGTGATCAGCAGCATGAAAAAGAAATTGACGATAAACGCAAACACATTCGTGGCAACGGCACTGGCCTGCTTGTAAAAGAACATGCCGACGGTTTTACTGATTTCCGACAGTATCCGGTACAGATGGTCGCCGGTGATCTGAAAATCAAAATTTGCCAGAAGCACATTGGCCCGATCGAGGATGCTGCTATCTGCCAGCAGGCTTTTGACCCGTTCATTGATCAGAGCGCCTTTTCCCAAGAGATACAAGTCATAGGCTTCTTTTGACAAGATGCCCACAAACAGAACAACCGGCAAGAACAGGAGTATAAAGATAAGCACACAGGTCAATAGGGATGCCGGCTGGGGTTTGAGCTTGGCAGCGAATGCGACATAGATGGAATTGAATACCCCCGTCACCACAAAGGCCAGAATGATGATGGAAATAAACGGACGCAACAGCCACCCCATCATGAGGATGGACATCAGAAAAAGCACCAAAAAAAACCACAGGATCAAATCCCGGGAGGACTTTTCATCCATTAAACCTCCAAACGTCCGGCCATTCCGTTCTGAAACAATGGGCCGCTGATCGCATCTGGAATCACAGCGGCCCATTGTTCAGCGCCTGGGTCATAAGATGTTTTCAAATGCAGCCATCGCCCGCCCGGTCATAAAAAGGCCGGCATAGACTGCAGTCCGGACAGGTATCACATCACCGAGCCGGCGGGGATGATCATCTGCTCACAAATCCGCCGGCCACAAACAACAGAAGAATTTCGTATATCAACACGGCGATATAGCTGCCAAAAACCGCATATACGGTCCCGCCCCCGACAATAGCGGGAACCCCGCAGAAAACCAGTATCCCTAACTTCCGACTCATGTTCATACTCAAATCTCCCGTCTCAAGATCTTTAAAAATGCCTGCTGCTGTTCAAGTTCACGGAAGGCAAATAAACCCTCTAATTTCTTTTGACAAATAGCAATTCCTGCCCATCAAGTAAAGAAAAAAAACGTCACGGTAATTGCGAATATAGAACCTATCGTTCAACGATCATGGCCATGCCCATCCCACCGCCGATGCACATGCTGACCAGACCCGTGGCGTACCCCTTGCGCTGCATCTGATACATTCCCGTTACCATCTGGCGCGCACCGGTGCATCCGATCGGATGCCCCAGGGAGATGCCGCTGCCGAGTTCATTGGGGCGGTCGGTCTCTATGCCGAGTTCACGCATACAACCGATTGCCTGGGAAGCAAAAGCTTCATTTAATTCAATTAAATCAATATCTGCGATGGTCATGCCGGTTGATTTTAACACTTTTCGGATGGCCGGAACCGGCCCCAGTCCCATATAGGCCGGGTCCAGGCCGCCGGAAGCAAACGCCTTGATCTTGACGATGGGTTCCAGATTCATCTCCTTGGCTTTTGCCGCACTCATCAGCAAGACGGCAGCAGCGGCGTCATTGATGCCGGACGCATTGCCGGCGGTCACTGTGCCGTCTTTTTTAAAAGCCGGTCTGAGCTTCGCCATCTTTTCCATGTTCGTATCCATGGGCCGCTCGTCACTATCAAAGGCGATTTCTCCCTGACGGGTCTTTATCTTGACCGGTTCGATCTCGCCGGCAAAGATTCCATCTGTTATCGCCTTGCGGGCCCGGGTATGACTTAATACCCCCAGCTCATCCTGTTCCGCTCTGCTGATCCCATACATTTGAGCGATATTTTCTGCGGTTACGCCCATGTGGTAACCATAAAAAATTTCATACAATCCGTCAAAAACCATCAGATCGTATACTTCACCGATACCGGTCAGCTCCATGCGATGGCCCCAGCGCGCCTTGGGCAGGGCCAGCGGGACCGAACTCATACTTTCCTGCCCGCCTGCCAGGATAACATCGGCCTGTCCCGCCATGATCGCGGTGGCCCCCAGGGCAATCGCCTTCAGTCCGGATCCGCACACCTTATTGATGCTAAAGGCGGGAGTTTCCTTGGGAACCCCGGCAGTTATCATCGCCTGCCGGGCCGGGTTCTGCCCCTGGGCCGCCTGCAGCACGTTTCCCATGATCACCTCATCGATGGTGATGGGCGCCGCTGCATCGTCCCAGACATACCCTTTTTTCTCGGGTTCAACCAAGCCCTGGCCTTTTAGTTTGTCCGGACAGGTTGCAAGCATTGTATCCCCCCCTGGAACCGGTCTGAGGCCGGCGCGTTGCAATACCGCTTTGATGGCGGTGGCACCGAGTTGAACCACCGGAACGTCTTTAAGGCCGCCCCCAAAATTGCCGATCGCCGTCCTTGCGCCGCTGACAATTACCACGTCTTTCATTTTAGATCCTCCTGTACGATATTATTTATAAATTCAAGCAGTCTGTTTTTTTCCGAAAAAAGGTTTGAAAAAGAGTCGCAGATCGGACAATATTAGGGATCAAATTCTAAAAAGTTTTTCTAACATACTTTCACGCGACCGGTCAATGGAGTTCCCGTGTGCCTGATTCTTTTGTCTTATGACATGCATGCCGATAATTCGTTGATAGTGGCGGCAAACCGTGATGAATATTATGACCGGCCGACGGGACCGCTGGCTTTCTGGCGCGAAGCGCCGCATGTCCTGGCCGGCCGTGATATCCGGGGGGGCGGCACCTGGCTGGGGATCACCTGCCAGGGCCGCATCGCCGCCCTCACCAACTTCAGGGATCCGTCGGCAATAAGGGGAGATGCGCCCTCGCGGGGGTTGCTTGTGAGAAATTTTTTAGAAGGGACGGATTCGCCGCCGGTTTATCTGGAACGTATCCGCAAGAACGCCCATAAATATAACCCTTTCAGCTTGCTGCTGGGCGACCGTTCCGGCTTGTTTTACCATTCAAACCGCAACGATGAAATCCGGCAACTGGAATCCGGCCTTTATGGGTTAAGCAATCACCTGCTGGACACCCCCTGGCCGAAAGTGCAGAAAGGCAAGGATTCTCTGGAGAATCTCATAAAAACGAAGAAAAGGGTTTCACCGGAAGATATCTTCGACATTCTCTCAGACCGGTCTTTTCCGCCGGGACAACTCCTTCCGGATACCGGCGTCGGTTCGGCTTGGGAGCGGCTGCTTTCGCCGGTTTTTATCACCAGCCGGATCTACGGCACCCGCTCGGCTGCGGCCCTCATCGTCAACAGAACGGGACGCATTACGGTTGCCGAACGAAGCTTTCCGCCCCGGGCGGAGGGTATCGATCGATACAGCACCCGTACTTTCCGACTGATGCTGACATGAAATATAATTAAATTCCGGGGTCTTATGTAACTGGTGGGGTTATCCCAGCGGTGGTTTGCTTTATTGGAATTTGGATTTTTAAACACAAAAATACAAGGAAAAGCCGGCTAAATCAGACTTGGCGCTTAGGACCAAGTTTTCTATTCTGGGACAACTTATTCATCCAGCACCCGGCGTACTGTTTCCAGCAGGTTGTCGATGCGGTACGGTTTTGACAAAAAAGCTTTGGCCCCCACTTTCAAGGCTTCTTTCACATGATCATCGGAAACATACCCGCTGCTGATGAGGATCTTGGCGGATTTGTTTTTAGCAAGCAATTCCTTTAGGCAGGTGATGCCGCCCATTCCCGGCATTCCCACATCCAGAATAACGGAATCGACGGTTTTATATGAATAGAGGTTTAATGCGTCCTCACCGCTTTGGGCCGTTATAACCTGATAGCCGTATTTCCGCAGTACGGCCTCGCCGATATTTAAAATTTCAATCTCGTCATCCACCATCAAGATCGTTTCTTTACCCCTGCTGTTCTTTCCGCCCCTTTGGGGCTGAACCGTTTTGTTTGGGGAGACCACTTCCTGCGCTAATGCCGGGAAAAAGACCTTGAATTCGGTACCGACACCCATTTCACTGGTACATTCAATTGTGCCGCCATGGTTTTTAACAATGGCTCGGACCATCGACAGCCCCAGACCGGTCCCGTTTCCTGTGGACTTGGCTGTAAAGTAGGACTCAAAAATTCGCTCCTTTATTTCCGGAGAAATGCCGCAGCCGGTATCTGAAACCGTCAGACAAATATATCCGGCGGCGGCAGCCCCCTTTAAAACCGTTAAACGGCCGGAATCGGCGACATTTTCCGTGGTGATCTCCAGTATGCCCTGATTGACCATCGCGTCCCGGGCATTGATGCATAAATTGATCAGAATCTGTTCGATCTGGCCTTTATCCGCTTTTATCCGGTAGAGGTCTTCAGCCAGTTGCAGTCTGATTTCAATCATTTTCGGAAACGTGCGGCCCAGCAGCTTCCGGGTTCCTTCAATGCTTTCATTCAAGTCCAGCGGTATCAATTGAGGGCGAATTTTCCGTCCGATCGCCAGGAATTGACCGGTCAGTTCACTCCCTTTTTTGATTATCTCCTCGATTTCAGTAAAGGTCTTGTAATCCGGGTCCAATTCCGTCTTGTTCAACATAGCCAGCTGGGTATACCCGAGGATGGCTTGCAGGATATTGTTAAAATCATGGGCAATACCCCCGGCAAGGGAGGCCAGCGCTTTCATTTTATCTGCCAGCAGCAGTTGCTCCTCCAGCTTCTGCTGGCTGATAATTTTGGCATTGAGGCTGCGGATCTCCCGCTTAAGCACTTCCATCTGCTTCTGATAATCCATTCGGTCTAACGACGTCATCTTGTTTATAAGTATCCTTTCATAGGTGCACACTTGCAAAAACCCTATGCAAAATGTTTCTTTTTCAAAATCAATTGATATCTCTGTGTGGCTTCAACCTGATACCGAGGTACGAAACCGGGATGGTCGATTCAACCAACCCATCCAGACAGTTCTGTCCAGATTATCCATAGCAATATTCATGCCACCGCAATATCCCTCTTGGAGCCCGTCCGACAACTCCCTCTCTCATCTTGGGAGAGGGTCGGGGTGAGGGTGTAACTAACTGAATTTATTTACCCCTCACCTAACCTCTCCCCGTCCCGCCTTGGCGGGAGAGAGGAATTATAGGTTATCGGACAGATTCCTTGGGTAACTGTTTTGCCGCAAAATGCATCTTTTTTCGGTTCGAGCGCCAACTTTGATGCACAGTTTTATGTGCACACCGCCGTCTGGGGTTTAAATCTTTGCCCGGAGGGTCCGGTTTTGTTTGTTCCGGAAGGGTTTGACGTTATTGGAATACCATTCACTGATGATACGTTCTGTGAAAGCAACAGGTATCAGGGATGCCGGCAATGGCGGAAGGATGGTTGACAGGGGGAAAATCGGGCGTGATAGCGCCGTTTATTTTATTTCAAATTCTTTTAATTTGGTTAAAAGCGTATTGCGATGGACACCGAGCTTGTCGGCGACAACTTTTCGATTGCCTTCATAAAAATCTATGAATTCAGTTATATATTGTTTTTCAAACGCTGTTACGGCATCCTTCAGGTTCATATTCCCGACCCCTCTTTTTGAGATGTTGATGACGGAAATATCCCTCAGCCGGATTACCGGCTCCGGTGTAATGGTCGCCAGCCGCTCAACCAGATTTTGGAGTTCCCGCACATTTCCGGGCCAATCATATTTTACCAGGGATTGCAAGGCCTCTTCAGAAAACTTCTTTTCAGGTCTACCGGTATGCTGGGACTGCAGTTTCAGAAAATGATCAAGCAGCAGGGGGATGTCGCTGCGACGTTCTCTTAAGGGGGGCAATTCGATGGGAAAAACATTGAGCCGGTAGAAGAGGTCCTCCCTGAATTCTCCTTTTTCAATCAGCTTATGGATGTCTCTATTGGAAGCCGCCACAAATCTGATATCGACCTTGATGACCTTCGTGCTGCCCAGGCGCTCAAATTCTTTTTCCTGTATAACCCGGAGAAGGTTGGCCTGCATACCGATATCGAGGGAATCGATATCATCCAGAAAAACCGTTCCATTGTTGGCGATCTCCAGTTTGCCCAAGCGCGAATCAACGGCCCCGGTAAAGGCGCCCCGGATATGGCCGAAAAGTTCACGCTCCATCAGCGATACCGGTATGGCGGCACAGTTGATGACCACAAACGGCTGATTTTTCCGCGGACCGCGGTTGTGAATCGCCCGGGCCACCAGCTCTTTGCCGGTCCCGCTCTCCCCCTGAATCAAAACCGTACCGTCGCCGCGGGATATGGTGGTAATCAACTCAAAAACCGCGCTCATTTTTTTATCGTTTCCCACCATTTTTTCAAAAGGCTGAACCCGTTTCAGCTCATCCCTGAGATAGGTAACTTCTTTAACCAGTCGTCTTTTTTCCAGCGCCCGGTTGATAACCGTCAGAACCTCTTCCACGTCAAAGGGCTTGATCACATATTCATAAGCGCCGGATTTAATCGCCTGTACGGCGGTTTGAATAGATTTTACCGCAGTTACCATGATAATTTCCACGCCGGGGTCCATCTCTTTGAGCTTACGCAACAGATCCACACCGCCCACATCGGGCAAACGGATATCCAGCAGGACCAGGTCTACATAGTTTTTTGAAAAAATATCGATGGCTTCTTTCCCTGTCTGGGCCATCAACACCTGATAGTGGTCCTTTAATACAATGTTAAAGGATTCTCTTACACCACGCTCATCATCAACAACCAAAATCGTATCCATAATATCCACAATTCCTTATGACCGCTTTCAAGATGGCCAACCGCTTGGAAAAAGCACCTGTAATGGTTCTCAAACTGCCATATCTTGCGCATCGGGTCAAGATGTCAATGGCATGACACGGATGACCGTGCACAAAAAACTGTGCATTCATGCACATATTTTTGTGCACATCCCTACAGATGGCGCCAATCCTTAGCTTAATCGTCCTTCCGGATCGGTATCTAAAGCGGCAGGCAACAGAACCGTTTCCGTCTGAAAGCTTTAAAATCATGTAAGTTTAGAACTAATCTCCTATTTTTTTGAGATTTATCGAAAATAATGAAACTTTTTTCAAAAAAATTGATTTCTGGCACACAAATTGAGAGTAACAGAAGGTTGTAAGATCACATTTTGATTAATCAGGAGGTGGCGCATGCGTTTCAATTTAAGTTCTTTTTTGCAGATGCGGTTTAATTTTTATCTGATGCAAAAACTGGGGTGGTCATTTACTTATGTCTATGTTTTCCTGCTGGTAAAGATTTATTTTCTTATCAAAAGAAAAGAAAAACATAAAATCGCTGTGTCGATTCAGTCTGTTTTTGAAAATCATAAAAACCCGACCGATATTAAATTCCTCAAAAAAGCGGTTTACCGGGGGATCTTTGCCCATTATTATGAAAAAATCATTAACGCCTTTTCTCCGGCGGAAACACTGCGGTCTTTTTTCGAGACCCATGTGGAGCTCGAAGGCAAAGAAGCATTGGACCAGGCCCTTGCCGGCGGCAAGGGCGTCCTGCTGGTCACCGGACACTTCGGCGGTGTCGAATATATGCCCCTTTATCTGGGGTTTCAAAATTATCCGGTCAGCATGGTCGTCAGATTCACCTCCGAAAAACTGCGATCCATGTCGCTGGATCAGGCCGCCAAATTCGGGATAGAAATCATTGATTCGGACCAAACCCCCAACATGATGAAGGCGATCATTGACAGCCTCAAGAGAAACCGGATTGTCATCACCCAGTGTGATGAAATTGACGAGTGGCGGCCTTCCCGCCAGGACAAAATATATTTCCTGGGCAAGCAGACGTTCCTGGATAAGACCCTCAATGTGCTGTCAAAACGGGCGGCGGCGCCGGTGGTTTTCGGAGTCATGCACCGCAGCGATAATCACCGTTACAAATTCATGGCAACTTCCTGGGAAAGCATGTCCCGGCAATTTAAGCGGTCCGCTCACACGCCCATGGCTGAAGTTCTTTTAAAGTTTTTGGAACGATATATATACATTCACCCGGAAGAATGGTATCAATGGAAAAAATACCCGGCCATCGAAACGGTTCCGGCCTTCACTGTTGCAACCCCGCTACCGTCATCGGCCCCGCTGCTGGAGCCTTCCTTTAGCGAGGCTGCCTGACAGATATTTTCGGGCTATCCACCGATATGGAAAAAGAAACCAGCTGCATAAATTCATGGGTCATTCTGGATTATTTTAAAAAGCACAATGACGGCGACATTTCCTTGCTTTTAAACGACCTGCATCCGGAAATCGACTGTCTGCCCGACCCGGAGGGGTTCTTAAAAGACCCCAACAACTGGATTTCCTGCAAGGTTATCTCCAAACTGTTCCAGCGGGCCATCACCCACCTGAATGACCCCATGTCCCCTTACAGGATTGCCAGACACGCGGTGGAAACGGCCTCCCTGGGCTATGTCTTGCGGATATTCATCAAAGGATTCTGGTCCTATCAGACCGGGTTGAAACATATCCAGAAAATCAATGACAAATGGAACCGGAGCAAAAAGGTCGAACTGGTCCAAGCTCAAAAAAATGAAGCCGTTATCCGCCTGCATTGGGCCCCGCACATGCAGGTCACCAAACCGATCTGCCTCTACAACCAGGGCGCTTACACGTTTATGCCGCTTATCTGGGACGGGGTGCCCCTGCGGTTGGAAGAAAATTGTTGTTATTTTGAAGGCGCCCCCTATTGTGAATATAATCTCAAGTGGCCCCAGAGAAATCGACTGCTGGAAATTTATTCAAGATTTTTTACTTCCCGGACTGTCTTGAAAGACGCCATCAGGGAAATGGAGCAGGACAAGCGGACTATTGAACTGAAGTATGAAGAGGTCAATCGCCTCAACAAGGAGCTGAACCAGAAAATAAAACAGCTGCTGGCCATTCAGGAAACCGGCAGGGCCATTTTGTCCGTTCTGGATATCAAAGAGCTCCTGAGCGACATTATGAACATCATTTATAATGTCTGCCGCATCAACCGGGCCATTGTCATGCTGGTGGATGAAGAGGGCAATTATCTCGAATATATTCATGGCGTGGGCTTCGGCGATGACGTACGCGAAGTCCTGCGCGGCTACAAGGTGCCCCTGACCCGGGTCAGCAACATCGTGGTCCGGGTGGCACGAACCGGACAGCCCGAGTATGTCCATGATGTTGAAAACTCCAGCCTGCGAAAAGAAAATATCATCATCGCGCACGGCAAACCGACCTCCGCCTTTGTGGTGCCGCTGATTACCCGGTCTAAGGTAATTGGCGTCATCGCGACGGACGCGGTTGATGCAACCGGCATCCCCGAAGAGACCCGCGAGACCATGAAAATTTTCGCTTCCCAGATAGCCATCGCCATTGAAAATGCCAGGCTGTATAGCCGGTTGCAGAATCAAATGGAAGAGCTCAAGCGCTCCCAGGCCCTGCTGAGCCGGGCGGAAAAATTCTCTTTTCTGGGAAACCTGGCAGCCCGGCTGGCCCACGAAATAAAAAACCCCATGACGGCCATCGGCACCTTCATCCAGATGCTTCCCAAGAAATACGATGATGAAGAATTCAGAAAAGGATTTTATGAAATAGCGTCCGAAGAGACCCGCCGCGTCAACAACCTGATAACCGAACTGCTGGACCTGGTCAAAACGCGCGAAACCAATTTCGAATTAGGCGATCTGCATGCGCTCATAGACAAAATGATTCTGCTGGTCTCGCCCCAGAGCAATTCCAAAAAGATACAAATTCTGCGGCAGTTCAGTCCGGATATTCCGCCCGTATGGATGGATACTGAAAAAATGAAAGAAACTGTGTTGAACATTCTTTCAAATGCCATCGACTTCAGTTATGAAAACGGTACCATCCAGATAGCGACCCGGCAGTTTTTCACCAGGAGAAACAGCGCCGACATCCAGATCGAAATCACGGACAACGGGCCGGGGATCCCTGCCGGTGTCATCAATGAAATTTTCGACCCATATTTCACCACCAAGCATAAAAGCACCATCCACAGCGGCACCGGCTTGGGACTTTTTATCGCCCACCAGAATATCGTCGATCACGGCGGGATCATCGAAGTCAACAGCAAACCCGATGAGGGCGCCGCGTTCATCATGACCCTGCCGCTAAAACCGTCTTCTGTCGATACCGCATCAGGGAAAGACGCTTAACTTGAAGATACATCAGATAAATCTTTTCCCGGTCATATTGCCGTTCGTAGGTGACTTTTCACATTCTCTCAAAAAAGGGTCTTCCGCCGCCAACGTTATCGCCGAAGTGATTTGCCGCAGAGACGGCCCCAGGGGCTACGGTGAAGCTGCGCCGCGGCCGTATGTCACAGGCGAAACCACCCAAAGCGTCTTATCGCACCTGTCGCTCCTGACCCGCCGACCCGACTTTCCCTGGGACCTGGAAGACATTTCCCAGGTAAGATCATTTATCGCTGCGCTCCCCGCCGATAAAACCCGGAACGCAGCCATCTGTGCCATTGAGACAGCCCTGCTGGATGCCCTGGGGAAAAGCCGGGACATCCCTATACTTGAATATTTCCCGAAAAGTCATCGGACGGACAGCGTCGTTTACGGTGCTGCCATTCACCTGGGAAGCACGGAAACCATCACTGAGCGCAGCCGCATGATCAAGCGACTGGGGATCCGCCAGGTCCGGGTTAAAATGGATCGTGATTTTCATGGCAACAGCCGGACCATTGAAACCGTCATCTCCATCCTGGGACCGGACTGCGATCTGCGAATCGACGTAAACGGCGCCTGGGACGATAGGCTGGCCCTTAAACATATCCCCCTGCTGACAGCGCTCCCGGTCAAGGTGGTCGAACAACCGCTGGATCCCGCAAGTGCCGCGCTGCCCGAATTTTCCGCCGCCATGGCGGCGAAGAACATCCGTCTGATGGCGGACGAATCGGCCTGTTCCCTGCCGGACGCAGCGGAGATCCTTGCAGATGGATTTTACGATATGATCAACATCAGGTTGTCCAAATGCGGCGGATTTCACAGATCCCTGGCCATCATCGATTTTTTGCGGTCCCATGGGCTGTATTTCCAGGTCGGCTGTCAGTTGGGAGAATCCGGCCTGCTCTCAGCCGCCGGCAGAACCCTGGCCCTGTTATGCAGGGACGCCCTTTATGTAGACGGTTCCTACGATAAGTTTTTGTTAAAGGAAAACATTACCCTTGACAATGTGTCTTTCAATGCCGGGGGCCTGGCCGGCCCCTTAACCGGCCCCGGACTCGGCGTCCGGGTCAGCCCGCAACAGATTGAGCGGCTCAACCGCGGCCTATCCCGGGAAACCCTGTTACGGCCCTGAACAACCCATGGAGAACAACATAAATACCGCCCTGACCTATTCCGCCTGGAAAAAAGATTATCACCCGATCCTTTCCCAGTTTAATGCTAAAAAGCTCTTTGTGCTGTTTTCTGCGGGCAAAGACTCCTCCGTCGCCCTGGATTTCATTTTAAAGGCGGCCCCGGAATATGGGTTTGAAGTGGAAGCCCATGCCGGCGCCTTTCCGGTGCACCGCTACACCGCCGCGGAAAAAGAACGCATCAGCGCTTTCTGGCTGGAACGGGGAGCGGCCGTCAACTGGTACGATATGGACATTACCGACGAGGAAATACGGATAACCCCAAACCCTTGCCTGCCGTGCCAGGATGTCCGCAAGAAACTGCTCAAACAAATTTTATCCGCATCGGTGAAAGACTGGCAGCAGTTGGTCATCGTGGTCAGCTTCTCCCTGTGGGACATTGTCAGTTACTCCATAGAACATGTCCTGATGGACATTTATTCTCCCAATACTAATGAAAATGAAACTGTCGACAGCAAACGGTTCCGGGAGACCGCCCAGCGGTTTTATCCCCTGGTCAAAATGGAGGACGGCTATTCGATTTTCAGGCCGCTCATCCGTTACAACAACGCCGACATTCTTGAAGTGATCGCCCGTGAAGCCATTCCGCTCCTTTCGATACCGTGCGAATTCAAGGAATATCGCCCCAAACGGATTCTTCAGAGTTACTACGAAAAAATGGGAATGCATTTTGATTATCAGCGAGTCCTGGATTTTGCAGCGAACGCTCTAAAGCTGCCGGACCTGTCGGTCTATACCGGAATGGATAAGGAAGAATATTTGCAGAAATTCTTTTAAAGCCCTCTGACAACAGCGGCTATAATCGCTCCCAGTTTCGGCGCCGCCCCCCGGGCCAGGGCAATGATTTCAGCCGCCGTTGCCGCGACCGGCCGGTCCGGGTCGTGCACATTGGTGATGACCGACAACCCCAATATGCGCATGCGGGCCTGAACCGCCGCAAGCACCTCCTGAACCGTTGAAAACCCCACGGCATCTGCTCCGATTCTTTGAAGATAACGAACTTCCGCCGGTGTTTCTAAGGCAGGCCCCGTTGATCCGGCATATACCCCCTGGCGCAAGGACAACCCCTCAGCCTTTGCCGCCGTTTGCGCCAGCGCTATCAGGTTTCGATCATACGTCGCTGACATGTCGGGAAACCTTTCCCCCCACCCGTCTTCATGGGGCCCGATCAACGGACTGGTACCGGTCAGATTGATATGATCCGTGATCGTCATGATATCTCCCGGCCGAAACAGGGGGTTCAGTCCGCCGGCCGCATTGGTCAGGATCAGCCGCCGTACACCGAGTTCCTGTAGTACCCGCAGCGGAAATGTGACTTCAACCGGCGTGTAGCCTTCATACAGGTGCAACCGTCCCTGCAGGACGATGACCTGCTTGCCCTGGATCACACCGGCCAGAAGCCGGCCCGGATGGCTTTCGGTGGTGGCTGCCGGAAATCCGGGGATTTCACCATACTGCAGGGACGACTCAACCTGTATCGCCCCGACGCTCTCCCCCAGACCCGTTCCGGTTACAAGCCCTAAAACGGCCGGTTTGTCGATTCGGGCTTTTATATATCGGACCGCTTCCAGAACACGGGACCGGTTCTCTGATATCATGGGACGCCTCTATGATGTTTGTTGGTTTATAATGAAGCTCCCCGCAGCCAGCTGCGAGGTATCAAAGCGGAATTGCGCCGTAGCTTTAACCCGCCTACGCTCAGTTGAGCTTCGGCGCGGTTCACCTCGCCTTTCATCCCTGCTGCAAGCAGCAGGGTATTCAGGCGAAGGCGAATAAAACAACCATATTCCACCCATAACGAGCCGTCAAGCCCTCTAACCCTTTTCGTCAAAGGAATCTTTCAGCAATTCATTGTGAATTACTGAGAATCCCCCGGCTTGCTTGACTTTTAAAAACGATTGTGAAAGGAACCAGACTTCAAAGGCAAATATATTGAGGAGCTTAAAGGTGGCAACTGAAGAAGGCATTGTCTGCAAAGTAGACGCAACCACCGCGTGGATCACCACTACGCGGTCCAGCGCCTGCGAAAACTGCGCATCCAAAGGGTCCTGCAGCACCCTGGAGAGCGGGAGGGAGATGGAGGTTCAGGCCGTCAACACCGGCGGCGCCCAGGCAGGCGACCGGGTCGTCATCAGGTTTGAATCCGCATCCTTGTTTAAACTCTCATTTCTGCTCTATATTTTTCCGATTCTGGCCATGTTTGCCGGCGCGCTGCTGGGGCAAACCGCCGCACCGTTTCTGAATGTTGATGTTACAGCCCTGTCGGTGATCTGCGCTTTTTTATTTTTCCTGCTCGCTTTTGGACTGATACGGTTGAGTGGAAACCGTCTGGCCCAAAAAGATGAATACCGCCCCAAAATCGTCCGTATTTTGAAAAGGTCCTGAAACCCTGAGCGGACGAAGCCCGGCCGAAGCCTTATGCCTGCTGCAACCACCCTTGAATGATGGTCTGCACAGACAGGTCTAAAAGATCCCACCGGCTGCTGTCGGCTACTTTGCTTTTCCGGCCGGCGGTTCCGGAATGCTGTCGGGATTTTTGACTGCTTTGGTGATGGTGCGATACACGTTGGAGAACGCATCGTTAAAGGTGGCCGGATAAACCCGACCGACTTCGATGAATTTCACAAGGATTTCCTTGGTTGCCCTGAGAATCTGCTCGTCAATGGCGCTCATGGTTCACATCCTTTGTTGGCGTTATGGGTGATAAAGACAAACATTTAACAAAAACAATATCTTGTGTCAAGCCGACCCTCCGGCCGATTGGATTCTTCAGGGTTGTCGAACAGAATAATTGACAGCTGCGCAAGTATCACTTATGAATGCTTTCATTACACTATTTTAAAACGGTTCGGTATAGCCCAAACGGCAGCGAAAACTAACAAAGAGGAACATATGCCCACACCATCAGACCGCAAGATTCCATATACCATCGAAAGCCCGGACATCGTCCAAAAGGATGTGCTCGAAACCATTGCATACAAATATCACGGCCATAGGTCCATTGATATTACCATCCGCCAGCCGGAATACACCTCGGTCTGTCCCATGACCGGGTTGCCTGATGTCGGCGCTATAACCATCCGGTATCGGCCGGGAAAAAAAATAGTTGAACTAAAGTCCTTGAAATTTTATCTGCTGCAGTTCCGCAACGTCGGCATCTTTTATGAGCATGTCGTCAACCGGATTCTCGATGACCTGGTTGCGGTGCTGTCTCCACTGTGGCTGGAAGTAACCGGAGATTTTACCGCCAGGGGCGGCATCACCACCCAGGTCAAGGCCGTATACGAGGGCAAAAAATGAAAAATATTCTGCAGCAGATAACTTCTTTAATAACCCATACTTTTTTCACACTGCTGGTGCTGGCCGTTGGTCTTTCCGTCTTGAGCGGATGCGCGACCAGCCGGGGTGCCGCCGGCGACGGCGGGGGGACCTTAAAAAAGAAAGTGGCCATTACTGTATTTGAAAACAGAACCCAAATCGCATCGGATGAAATCAGAGAAAGTTTTCACCGGCAGTTCACCGCCAAGCTGACCCGGGCCTGCTCGGACACGTTGCTGGTAACACCGGAAGAAAAAACTTTTCCGGATTATTTGAAAACATTGCCGCGGCTGCCATCCGGTCTGATAGACAATTACGCTTTGGCGGTAACCGGCCGAAAATACGGTTTTAACGCCATCGTCACCGGAACTCTGCTGGATATCAAAATAGATGAGGAAGCCTACGGGTTCTGGTGGTTCAAAGGCTCCCGTCCGTATATCGAACTGCTGGTGGGGGTGGAGGCATTGGACACTGAAACCGGCGCCAAAATTCTGGATGAACGCTTTGTCCGGAAAATCAAAATTCGTCAAGATGAGTTTGAGTCGCTGCGGTCAACAGAAACCCGCACGCTTCCGTTATTGACGAAACCGCTGCAGCAGATTGCCGATGATATGGGCGTATCCATTTGCGACGCCGTAAACGATCAGGCCTGGAAAGGATATATCATTTCCGTATTACCGGATAAGGTTATTCTATCCGCCGGCAAAGACAACGGTCTGACGCCCGGAGATATTCTTGAAGTCTATGACAGCGGCAGCACCATCAGCGGACATGCCGGCCAGCTGTTTTTCCGGCCCGGACTTAAAATCGGAGAAATCAGGATCACCGCGGTTTATCCCAACCGGTCCGAAGCAGTGGTGGTCTCCGGCACGAACATCACGGAGGGCTGCACGGTCAAACGCCGATAACGGCATTTTTTTCTACAAATTCAAAATAAGCGTCTATCAGGGTTTCAGCTTCGACCTGGGAGGTGACCTGCTTGATGGACTCCCGGAAACTGCTGTTGTGGGGCAGTCCTTTTACAAACCAGCCCAGGCGGCTGCGCATCATGTAGCAGGCATGCGCCTCCCCGATGTACTTTACCGATGCTTCCAGGTACTCCCGCATGGTTTGCCGGCGCAGGGCAAGGTCCGTCCGGGGCGGCAATTCACCTTTGAGGCGGGCGATCACCTCTGAAAATATAAAGGGGTTTCCAATGGCCGCCCTACCGATCATAACCGCGTCGCAACCCGTACTTTCCATCATTAACAGTGCGTCCTCCCCGGTTGCGATGTCCCCGTTTCCGATGACCGGCAGAGAGATTTCTTTTTTGACCGCCCCAATCAGGGACCAGTCCGAACTCCCCCCAAATCTCTGGGTAGCGCTGCGCGGGTGCAGAGCCACCGCATCTACACCGCACCCCTGGGCGATCCTGGCAAGCTCCCGGGCCTGCTGACCGCTGGTGTCCCAGCCCGAGCGCATCTTGATGGTCAGCGGAATTTTTACTGCTTTGCGGACCGCTGTGATCAACTTTTCAGCCCGCTGCGGCTCCCGCATCAAGGCGACGCCGGAACCGGTTTTTATAATCTTTTTGACCGCACAGCCGAAATTGATATCGACGATGTCGGCGCCCCGTGACTCAATTATCAGCGCAGCCTCCGCCATGACGGCCGGATCCGCTCCGAATAGCTGCACCGACAGCGGTTTTTCCTGGGGCGCACTGTCCAACATCCCCAGCGTTTTGCCGGAATTTCGCACCAGCCCAACCGCGCTGATCATCTCGGAGCACACCAAGCCGCAACCGTAAGATTTGGCCATCAGCCGGAACGGCAGGTTGCTGATCCCCGCCAGTGGGGCCAGTACGATATTATTTTCGAGTTGTACACTTCCGATTTTCATACTTTTTTTGTACCCTGACTCATTGGTATCCAAACCTATCTTAGGAGTAGGAGAATACATTCAATACCTGTACCCAATGCGCGTTTAAGTATTCAGGAATATTGGAATGGTGGAATATTGCAGATTTTCTTCCCCCCCAGTGTTCCATCATTCCATCATTCCGGTTTGTTCATGCAGATATCGGCTTAGTAACCAATTCATCAGCTGCCGGCAAACATTTGTCATCACCTCATACGGCGGCCGGATTGGCATAACAGAACAAACAACCATGATGACACGGCTGGGATTGATACGACCCGATGTCCACCGAAACCTTGCAGCCGCACCCGGATGCGACGCGCTGGCCCCTGTCTTTTCTGATTGACAGATTTCCGCCGTAAAGTTCTTTTAGAAAGTCATTGGGTATGCACGAACTCCCCCTGATGCCGGACCCGGACGGCAGAATACCCAGCAATTCCTTTTCACAACACAGAAAAAGCGCCATTTCCTTTTCCGCCAGTTCCCCGGCCATTTTAAGCACAATCTGTCGCTGATCTGCCGGGTCCGGATACAGGAAGCTAAACCCGGGGGTTTGGGCAATCCGACGGCGGATCTTGGCGTAATCATCCATGAAGCTGGTGATGCACCGTTCAATCCCGCAGCGGGCGGCGGCGGACGCGATGCGGCTAAAATCCGCCATATTGTTTCTAATCGTACCGTCCGCATCAGTGTAAAAGCAGATCGGATCAAAACGCCAGTTGACTGCCCGGTGGCCAAAGCGGCTGCAAAGTTCCCGGAGCTGCGCTAAGCGCTCTTCCAGTGGCGGAACCTTCGGCTCCAGCAGCGGCACGGCTGAATTGACCGTGAAATTAAAAAACAAGTGGTACCCCTCATGCTGCAGGGTTTCACCGAACCCGCCGTCCAGAAAAGGACCGAAATTTTTGGACCAGAACACAACGGTGTCTACACGGTCCGGTGATGCCGCAATCACCGAAGCCTGCCGGTTGAATGGATTGAGCACCTCAAAAAAACCCCGCTCGACCTGGGCCATGAACCACGGCAGGTAAAAAGCGGGTATATCCGTCCGGCGCGACGCCGAAATCACGATTTTAGCTGCGTTGTCCTTCACTGGTTGCCTACTTCTTCTTCAAATCCGCCAGTGATATCACCTTGGCCCCTTCTCTTTCCTGCGGCTTTTTCTTCGTTGTTTCCTCGTTGACCGCGGCCTTCTCAGTCCCACCCGGTTCGGCCGGCGCAACCACCTTTTCCAGGCGCATGCGCTTGCCGTTCATGGTAAACTCGTCGCCGTTGATGTAGACGTCCCGCAAAATCCAGGTCACCACCTGAAGCGGCACCTGCAAAAGCAGCAGTTTGATTCCGTACCAGCCGGCCTTGACGTCCGGGGCAATCTCTTCGACCCGGGCAAAAACCAGCGGTTTGTCTTCAAAATAGATCAGAACAATATCATTGATTGATGTCATCGCTAACCACCTTAAAAAGATGACCGGCCTATGGACGCCGGTGTCTGCATGGAATTTGGAGTGTCTGTTGCATACCCGTTGTTGCAACTGAAGGGTATAATGTTCATCAACTATAGCGGTTGTCAAAAAAACGTTCCCTTATCCACCGTTTTTTTACAACCGCTTATACCGCCATTCATTGTTTCGGAACTTTATTAAGGAAAGCGGTATAAACCCTATCGGACAGCTTCTGACGCCGTTCTAATTTCGCATGTCGGTATCGGTATCTCCGAAACAATAAAAACATAAATAGTCAAGGCGTGATTTTAAAACACCCGTCAACGGACGCCCCAACCTCTCTATATAGGACCCGTCGGCAACCGTCAATTATTGATTCGCTTTGTAAAAGAATTGTAAAAGCCAAAATAAACATATCCCTGATCGGCGCCGTCCGGTATGATGCATTACTTTTTTTTGCCAGAAGCAAAGGTTTTTATCATGTCCATACACAAAACACCCATCATCCGAACGGTAGCACGCTGGATGGCTCTCTTTTTTTTGAAATGTACCGGCTGGAGGGTTCAAGGCGAATGCCCGAATATACCCAAATATGTCATGATTGCCGCACCCCATACATCGAACTGGGATTTTATTTACGCCCTTGCCATCAGTTTGGTGTATCGCATCGATGTCCTGATCATGATGAAGGATTCCTGGTTTTTCTGGCCGCTGGGGCCGGTGTTCCGTTGGCTGGGCGCCATGCCCATCAACCGGAGCAAAGCCCATAACGTGGTCTTTCAAATGGTCGCGGCCTTTAAACACAAGACGGAAATGATCCTGATGGTGCCCCCTTCCGGGACCCGCAAAAAAGTCCTTTACTGGAAAACAGGGTTCTACCATATCGCCAATGGCGCCGGCGTCCCCATTGTCTTGGGATTTTTGGATTATCGGCTCAAAATAGGCGGAATCGGCCCGGTATTTCACCCCACCGGCAATCTCGAACAGGACCTGAAAACGATTCAAAAATTTTATCGCGATATTACCGGAAAGAACCCCTGTCAATCCTTTCAGATTCCTGCGGTTCAAAGCACTCATAGAAGTTCATCTGTTTCGTAAAATATTTTTCTCACAATTTTAACCGACTTTCGTTCCACACGAAAACATCGAGAATCGAATGCCCCTGCCCTTTTCCGCAAAATCACAATCAATCGAACCATAAAAGACATCCACCGGAATATCAGGATTTGTGTAAATCATAACCCAATTTACTAGCGTCTTAATATAATGCCGTTTGGCTGTTTTTGTTGACACGAATGGTTCATTAGATTAATAATTCTTTCAAGTTCAATCTCTGCATAATGCTTAAAGCTCGTGTAATATAAAATCATTTTGTTCATATTTTCGATAAACACTCTCAAAGTTCTTCGGCCCGGCAAGGATGAATGCTATTAAAGAATATAAAGCCGGTGGAATGGAACTGGGTTTATCCTGCAACTTTTTGAGACTGGTTGTACAAGCCCATCATGCAAAACGCTTATCAATTTTCTCAATGTAAATTTACCCAGCCCTTTAATGCCACGTTAGGATCCAAAAGGATATGAAGATCCTATTGATCTATGCTGCCGGCTGGTTAGGCATGGTATTTCTCGCTGTCCTGAACGGCGCCATACGCGAAAAGGTATATGGGCCGTTTATGCATGAGTTGTCAGCCCATCAAGTGTCAACCGTTACTGGAATTATTCTCTTTGGCGCATATATTTGGATTTTTACTGGAGTTTTCCGGATTGAATCATCAGGGCAAGCCGTCTCGATAGGTTGCATGTGGATGATCATGACCCTTTTGTTTGAATTCGGTTTCGGTCACTACGTTATGGGACATCCCTGGGGCAGACTCATTCGTGACTACAACCTAATTAAAGGCCGGGTCTGGCCGTTGGTGCTGATCTGGACGGCTATTGCGCCATATGTATTTTATCGGATTCGCCTGATAGTTGGTTGATCGACATATGGATAAAAAGTATTCAGATTCATTATTTCCGATTGGTATAGGAGCGAGTTTTGTTTGGACTCTTGTAATAATGCTCATAGCAGGGGCGATGGCAGGATTTCCTTTAGGGGACAAACATAACTTTAAACAACTTGGCGGTGTCCCGCTTTTGATTATATTTTTGGTCTTACTTGTAGGGCCGATACTTTACAATAGAAAAATATCTCGTTTTCAGAAAGACAAATGGGTGCTCGGTCAATTTGATGGCATAGGAATGATTCAGGGTTTGAGAGGGGCTTTTTTCAGACTGTTTGTTTATGAAGACGGAATGGAAATCAGTGGGTTGAAATATGACCGGTTTAATCGACAAAATTTATTTTCAAGAACTGTCCGAACAAGATCCGAAGAATGTTTGCAGGCGGGTATCGTGTAGCTACGAAGTGGAAAAAAAGTTTTACACCTTGTCGGTATGGGGCGACGAATACGCGATATCCGCTCATGAATCCAGAATATATCGTATTGCCGAAAATGTTCAAAGCCCCCATGATTTGTTTCATCTTTTCATTATCTATTATCTCCTTAAATCCAAAGATATTGAAATAAGCGGAGAATGGATTTCAGAAAAAGATATCCCCGGCGGCGCTACTTTTTTCCGTGGCCCGCACGAAATACCCACCCGTTTGATTTGCAGACAATTTAACAATAACGTTGAAGCGTTTCGAAACAAATGTGAGCAGCTTCATGGTTTACCAATGGATATGGCGGATGCTGCCTACAGATTCGAAATTACACCCCGCATTCCTGTATCTGTCCTGTATTGGGCAGGCGATGACGATTTCCCGCCGGAAGCAAAAATTCTTTACGACCGAACCATTACCGAACATCTTTCGACTGATATCATATTTGCGTTGGCTGTCGGAATTTGCACCAGAATCGGAGAGACGTTCGGCGTTGAACGTTAAAACCCAATCCCGTTTGACTTATACCGATAAGTTGTTCTATGAGAATTACACAGGGTGTCTTCAATTTTTTCGAGTTGATAGTGGCTGGACATTCAGTCTGCCCATTTTCACCGGACAATCATCATGCCAAGGGGGGTATATGTTGCTGCCAAAAGTGGAAATCAAAAAAATTCTATACGCCACAGATCTGTCGGAAAGTGCGCGCTATGCATATGCCTACGCGGTTAGCTTGGCCGACCACTACAGCGCTTCCATTACGATGGTGCATGTGCTTCACGATGCCCCCGGATTTGTCGAAAACCTCATCGGCGCCGACAAGTATGAAGAGATCAAAAAGAGGCACCACGATAACGCCCGGGAAGCACTGATCGGAAAGCGCAGGGAACACGTAATCATCAAGGAAATCCTCGACAAGTTCTGTACTGACATCAGGACGGACAAGCGTCTTCCCGACGTGGCAACCGACGAAATCCTCATCAGCGAAGGCAACCCGGCCGAACAAATTCTGCGTGCCGCCGAAGAAAGAGACTGCGATCTTATCGTCATTGGGACCCACGGTATCGGCGGAATTGTCGAAGCCATGATCGGCGGCACGGTTCGACAAGTTCTGCGACATTCGCGAAAACCGGTTTTGGCTATACGCCTGCCTGAAGAAAACTGAACAAAATGGCCGGACAAATAACAATTTCCACCTGGCTTTTTCTCCTGCTGGTGATCATAGCCGCCATCGCCGTGCTCGACCGGGTATTGATCCCCAGCAGCCGCTGGTTTTTGCGCCGGCGCATCAACCGGGTCATCGAGGAAATCGGCACCCGTCTGGATATCGAAATCCGGCCCTTCCAACTGACCAAACGGCAGGTCCTGGTCGACCGCCTGGCGTATGATCCCAAGGTTATCGAAGCGATCCAGAGCTACGCACGAGAGCACGACATGCCCTGGAAATCGTCCAGAACAAGGTTCTGGCCTACGCCCGGGAAATCGTACCCTCCTTTAACGCCTTTTTCTATTTCCGGACCGGATACTGGATCGCCAAAAAAATAGCGCGGCTTCTCTACCGCGTACGGGTGGGGCTTCTCAATGATGAGCAGTACCGTACGATCGATCCGAAGTCCACCGTCGTCTTTGTCATGAATCACCGCTCCAACATGGATTATATCCTGGTGGCTTTCCTGGCGGCGGAACGAACGACGCTTTCCTATGCCGTGGGGGAATGGGCCAAAATCTGGCCACTGCATATGCTGATCCGGTTCATGGGGGCTTTTTTTGTCCGGCGGGATTCAGGCAACCCCTTGTACCGGCGGGCTCTGGAACGCTATATTCACATGGCCACCCAGGAAGGTGTCTGCCAGGCCGTCTTTATAGAGGGCGGTCTGAGCCGCGACGGCAAATTGCGGCCGCCTAAACTGGGACTGATTGACTACATGCTCCGCTAGTATGAACCCGACAGCGACCGTGACATCGTCTTCATCCCGGTGGGAATTAACTATGACCGGACTATCGAAGACCGCAGCCTGCTGCGCGCCCTGGACCCCTCGGCCGAAAAACGCAGCCTGTGGTTCGTATTCCGGACCACCGGCAGCTTCATCCTGCGCAGTCTCTTTCAGATGATGCTCAGCCGCTGGCGCCGCTACGGTTTTGCCTGTGTCAATTTCGGAACCCCGCTGTCGGTCAAAACCTATTGCCGCGAACAGAAAGTGGACTTCAGCCGCCTGCCGCGGATCGAACGATTTCCGGAAATCGAAAAACTGTGCCGCCGGCTCATGCGCACGATTGCCGACGTCGTACCGGTACTGCCGGTTTCACTGGTGTGCAGGGTTTTTCTGGATGCCGGGGATACTGCCATCGATATCATGGACGTTGAAAGTCGCTGCAATCAATTAATAGCCAAACTCCAGGAAAGCGGCGCGCCCATTCTTGAAACACCGCGCAGCACCCGCGCCCATGCCATTGCCGACGCGGTGGATCTACTGATGCTTCGCGGCATTGTTGCGGAATCCGACGGAAAGTTCAAGGCGACGCCCGAAGAAGGGGCTATTTTAAATTATTACGCCAACGCCATCGGTCACTGGCTGCAACCTCATTAGTGTTTGAACGGGTTCAGGATTAATGAAAATTTGTTGATTTAGATGCTCATATCGTTCATAAAGTGTTTTGGTCCGAAAACGGTTTTTCTGACAAAAGATCCCCCAAACGCACCTATCAAAACGGTTGGGACGAAACTATTGCATAACGGTTAAATTTAGAACAGGATACGGAGATAATGAACAATCTTAATTTATCAGGACCTGAGAATGTCTGCAGAGAGATATCGAACGCGTTCAAGGGGGTATTGGCGTGGAAATGGGATGATCGCTTCCAAACCGTTCTGGCCGAGTTTAATGTCGACAACAAGGAGCGCATTCATAACCCCTTGGTGAGCCGTCTTGACAGGATATGGGACAGTTCTAATATTGACAAAGCGCCTGAAGCCGTGCAGACGATTATCAGCAGATTCGGCGGCATCATGCCCGGACAGCTTCTGTTCACCTCGGATCCAGGCCAGGATGCGCTTGCCTTTTGCGCCTGGTGGCCCTGGGGAAACGGGGAAACCATCTCCATCCGCCTTGCGGCCTTTTATCTAAAGCCTGTCGACGCAGATCCGACCCAAGGCGCCCATCGGCTTAAAGAATGGTTTGGGATCTGAAAATGAACCTCTTTTTCGGGGGACTCCAGTGTTTGGTTCTGATGATCACGGTGTTCATCTCAATCTTCAAACCCTGGAAAAAGGAAAAGGCTAAAACCTGATTCCCAGTTGCCGTTCGCGGCAGCGGCCGATCCATGTTTACAGGAAATCAGCATGCAAGACCGGAGGCGGGAATAACGGCAGGCTACCCCAATGAAAGGAGACCACACCCATGACCTGGACACCCTGGATTGAAACTGAACCGATTGACACGCCCAACGAAGCGGTTCGTGAGCTGTATCGCCAGACCCGGAACATATCCACGGGCCTTCCCCCCGATACGGTTCACCTCCACAGCCTGACGCCGGACATCGCCGGGTTGATCTACAAGCTCAGTCACATGATTCATGAAAGCGCCAATGGGCTGACCCTGCGGGAAAAGGAAATTGCCGCGCTGGTGGTTGCCTCGTTTAACGGCTGAGTGCACTGAACAGCCAGCCATCTGGCAGCCCTCGGTCGAGTGGCAAAAGATCCCAAACTGGCAAAACAGGTAAGCATCGACTTTACCAAAGCAGACCTGAGCCCGCGCGAACGACAGATCGCCGAATTCGCGGTCAAAGTCACGCGCTGCCCGGACAGCTGCAGCCGCGCCGACATGGACGCCCTCCGGAATGCGGGATTGAGCGACAAGGATATTTTAAGCCTGGTTCAGATTATCTCCTATTACAACATGAGCAACCGCTTTTTCGAAGCACTCAGCACGGTGGAGCCCTGACTTAGTCTGGTTTTTTGAAAATTCGTTCGCGTATTCTTCAATCTGAATTTAAAAACACATTCTTGAAAAATCCCCCTTATATAAAAAGGGGGAATTTTTGCCCCTCCCTTTTGTAAAGGGAGGCCGAGAGGGATTTTGGAATGTTAACGTATTTATGAAAATATGTATTTATCAAAAGAATACATTTATTGAAGAGGCTGGGTTATGGCAGATTTAAACCAGCAAATCGTCATCATAACCGGCGGCGCCCAGGGGATCGGAAAGGGCATCGCGCGCTACCTCCTTAAAAAAGGCGCCGGGGTCGTCATTGCCGACATCGACCGGGAAGCCGGACGGGAGTGCGTTTCCGAATTTAAAAATCCAAAGAATCTTTTCTTTATCCGGACGGATGTATCTGATGAAAAGTCCGTTGCCGCTTGTATTCGGAACACAATAAAAAAAAGTGGGTATGCACTTTACTCAACCGACCACATGGTGTAGTATGCGGTTATGGAGGAGCCAAGACACCCTGTTGCT
>JARGFK010000053.1 GCA_029211065.1 Desulfobacterales bacterium | reverse complement strand
CCGCGATTAAAGGAATTGATTCGGCTCAAATGGACGATCATTCGGTCGGCCGTGCTCGGCACCGCGATCGGCATCCTGCCGGGCGTGGGGGCGACCACCGCCGCCTTTGTGGGGTATTCCGAAGCGGTGCGCTGGTCCAGACATCCCGAAAGGTTCGGAACCGGCATCCCCGAAGGCATCGCCGCCCCGGAAACCGCCAACAACGCCGCTACCGGCGGGGCCATGGTGCCGCTGCTGACGCTGGGTATTCCGGGAAGCGCCACCACCGCCGTGATCATCGGCGGCTTTCTGGTGCATGGCCTGCAGCCGGGCCCCATGCTCTTTTTAAATCAGCCCAAGCTGATGTACTCCATATTTATTTCCATGTATATGGCGAATTTTTTCATGCTGTTTGCCGGGCTGGCGGTGGCAAAACTGTTTTCCAATTTCAGAAAAGTCCGCTATTCCATTCTGGGGCCGTGTATCTTCGTGTTTGCAGCCGTGGGCGCCTTCGGCATCAGAAACGACCTGACCGATGTCTGGATCATGTTTGTGTTCGGCCTGCTGGGTTACATCATGAAGAAGTTTAATTACCCCATTGCGCCGCTGATTATCGGTCTGGTGCTTGGCGAACTTACGGAAATTTCGCTCAGACGCGGCTTGCGCATGGCCAACTTTGATCTGGCCGAGTTTTTATTCCGGCCCATCGGCGGCATCATTCTGCTGGTGGCGGTCATTTCTCTCATTTACAGCATTTACAGTTCGGTCAGAAAAAAACCCAGCATCCTGGAGAGCACGGCAGCACCGGCGGGAATTGACATAAAGGGTTCAGAGTAATATCGACAGATAAACACGAAAAGGCATTGAACAGCATCAAAACGGTCCGATCCTGTTATCGTTGACAGAAAAAAAGAGCCCCGCCTAAACTTTGCGGGGCTCTTTTTTTAATGATTAACCGGCAATTAAACAGACAAACTTTTTATTACATTTTGTCATTCCCTCGCAAGCGGTAATCCAGTATTTTTAAAAACTTTTCTGGATTCCGGCTCTCCGCTACGCTGCGGCCGGAATGACATATTTTAATGCCGGGTTAATAATAAATGGAAACGTGAGACGGTGTTATAGTATGTCCTTTAACAGGTTTAAACAGGTGCCGGATAATTGGACGCGCGTATCTTCCATAGTGATAGCGTTCTCTTTGCAAACGTCCACGCAGCTCTGACAGCCCACGCAACTATCCGGATAGACGGCGATTGCCTTGCCGTTGCGGACTTCTAAAACACCGGCGCTGCAGACTTCAAGGCATTCTTCACAGCCGTTGCATTTTCTACTGTCCACGTTGGTTTTAAAAGCCATATTTTTTCAAGACCTTTTCTTTCCGATTTCAATTTTCGAAATTTATGGTAAGACAGATCAGATAAAAATCAAGTATCAATTTGAAGTATTTCACTTGAACCCTAAATTACCAAAACTTTATGAATGATGCCTTTCAGAATATTTTCAGCATGTATTTCATCCTGATCGCGGCTTATGTATTGCAAAAAATGAAGCCCTATCCGGTTGCGGTAATCAATGATCTCATTTTTTATCTCTTTTTGCCGGTCACTGTTTTTTATTCGATTGTTCATGCCCCGCAGATTTCGTGGCCGATTTTCATTAAAACAGCCGCAGCCGGTTTTTGCGTCCTGTTGTTATCGGCTTTAGTTGCGGCCATGATCAGCAAATATATGGGCGTGACCGGCGGGACGCGCAAAACCTTTCTGCTGGGCGCTTCCTACGGCAATCATGCCTTTATCGGTTTTCCGGTTGTCTTTGCTTTTTCAGGGGAAAACGGACTGCTCCTGGCGTTGTTTTATCTGATCGGCACTTACGTTTATCTGTATAGTGTCGGGTTTTATCTCATGACCGGCCATATCACCCTGTCTGGCTTTGTCCGGAACCCGCTGGTGATATCCCTGGCGGCGGCATTGCTGTGCGCTGCGCTGGAGATAAAACCGCCCCCGCTGATGTTAAAGAATATGGAATTGATGAACCGGGCAACGTTTCCCCTCTCAATGGTCGTGGTGGGAGGGGGGCTGCAGTTGAATTTCTTTGCAAAAACATCGACCCTGCTGTTATTGGCGGCCGCAGGCGTTGTCCGGCTGATTGTTTCCCCCCTGATCGCAACTGCCGTGGGTATGGTTCTGTCCTTCCCCATCGATCAACTGGGAATCTGCATTCTTCAGTCGGCCATGCCCACCGGCGTATTGGTGACCATATTTTCCTTAAAGTATAAAGGCGATCCGGCTTTCAGCAACGCCCTGGTATCCCTGTCGACGCTGTTGAGCATCGCGTTGATCCCGCTGCTGTTTGTCTTGCTGCAGCAGCGGGGATAAACGCCGTCGATCTAATTTGTCGATAGCTCGCTCAGCAGCTTCGCCGCACGGTACGGGTTGAATATGCCGCACACGCAGGGGCCAAACAGGCGTTCGGCCCCTTCTTCAGGGGAGCAGTCGCCGGATTTAATATCTTTGATCACGTCTTCAATCAATCCCACGGATACCATGCCGTGACCGCACATGGTATTCAGCTGCAGAATTTCAGGCGGCGGTAATTTGTCGGTCCGACCCCAGCGGCCCATGGACTGATTGATGGTGTGTTTCTTCAATCCGGCTTCCCCGCAGCACTTTTCGACCTGGTCGAACAGGCCGGATACCACCACGCAAAGGCCCAATTCCGCCGCTTTGAACAACCGCAGGGCCTTAACGACTCCCTCCGGATTCTTAAACACCGCATGAACCACGGACTGATCCTGGAGGTTTTCCAGGATGCGGGCGACGCCGCCCTGGTGGTATTCGTTGCCGTTGCGGCAATCGCCGATTTTGATGGCGCCGGCTTCAAGCGCCATTTCAAGATAGCGACGCAATTTGGGTGCGGCGCCCTTGTGGTTGATGTCCTTTGACGGCATCATCAGGATGACGTAGTCTTCTTCAAGACCTTCGCCGACGCGATGAAGGGTATGGGTCATTTTAATCCTCCTTAATCAACGGACGGCCTAGGCCGACGTTTGTTTTTCCGTTGGGTGCGATCCATAATCCGGAAGCCGCTATGTACGGCGCCGTCGGAACGGAGCCGTCCGGGTGGATGCGGGTGGCGACAACGAGGCTGAAAACGCTGTCGATCTGACCGGCGACCTTTTTCAGAACCGGAAAAATTTCCGGCAGCCTTTCGATTTTCAGCGAAAACTCCAGAATGGCCGACAGGACTTTTTCATTTAAAATTTCATCTTTGAACTTGCCGGTCCGGGTATCCGACATCAGGCTGGTGGTGGGGTTTATCTTTTCAAATTCAACCCCGAGTCCGGCGACCGCCTGGGCTACCTTTTCCACGTCATAGAGCCGGGTGCCGGTAATGGGGCGGCCGACTTCAATGCCGATGCCGACCTGGCCCAGCTTGAAGCGTCCCGTGACTTCATTGGTTTTCATTTCCTCGGTTCCCCGGCCGGGAATACCGGATTCAACGGCAACCGTCAGCGGGTTGCTGAGAACGCTGCGAATGATTCGCGGCCATTCCATTTCCTGCTGATAGATGGTATCTCCCGGGCATGCTGACATTCGAAGGCAGCTGCCGCATTCAACGCACTCGTCAAAATCAATTTCCGCCAGATCCGCATCCATTGAAATTGCCTTGACGGGGCAGTAGGGGAGGCATTGGCCACAGCCGATACAACGTTCCTGATCGATTTTCATTGAATGTCCTCCATGATACCAAGTTGTTTCCAAAAGTGTTTGTTTGAGCAAGCAGGCTCTGATGGAAATGTCAGAGCGGGGTCGTTTTACATATCAAAATAAGGGGAATCGTCAATACTTTAAATAATATTTTATATTGTATCCAAAAACAATTAAAAATCAAGAAGCGTTTGAATCGATTGAAGGGGATGTTTTTTTATATTTCATTTATAATTCAACCTAATGAAAACATATGTACTTGAATTATAAATGAAATACATTATAAAGTTTTTTATTGACATTTCATCCAAGTTTAATTAAATATTTTCTAAATCGGGTAACAATGCTACAGATTGGATACAATAATGAAAAAGCGTCCAGCCGCCAAAAACAATGCAGTTTCCGCACGGGAAAAGACTTACGAGTTTCTTAAAGAGAAAGTACTTTCCGGCCAATTTCGGCCCGGTGCAAGACTGACGGAAGAACATCTTGCCGCTGAATTGGGCGTCAGTCGAACACCCATCCGGGAGGCGCTTCACAAGCTGGAACTGGAAGGATTGGTCCGCGCACTGGAGACCCGTGGATTTTGCGTATCACAGGATTCAATCGAAGAAATCAAGGAAGTTTTTGAAATCCGTACGATCCTTGAGGGCTATGCCCTGCGCTATGTCTGCAAAAACGTTCAGAAAGAAATCATCGACAAACTCGATGCCATTATCGAAAAATCCGAAAAAGCCTATCAGAATCAGAAGATCGATGCGGTATTCAAGTATAATACCCAGTTCCATGATACCCTGCACGGATTGATTGCCCATAAACCGCGCCTGCTGGGGTTGATTGTGGACCTGCGTCAATACGTGCTGCGGTATCGCAAGGACACCCTTCAGCATATGGACGGCGCCCGCCGCAGTATCGACGGGCACCATAAAATCATGATGGCCCTGCAACTGGAAGACCAGGACCTGTGTGAACGAATCATGCGGGAGCACATCCAGGAAGCGCGCGAGGATGCCCTGTATTCCTTGTTCGGCAAAAATTAATGTAAAACAGAGACTTTATTATTTGAATATTGAATATCACAACAACTAAAACCGAAAGAAGGGAGGTTTTATGAAGGTAGATGAAGATAAATGCATCGCATGCAAACGATGCTTCCCCTATTGTCCCATGGGGAAAATTCAGACGTTTAAACGCCACGAAAAGATCCATGGCCGGGTTTACATCGAGATTGATCAGGATGCCTGCACCGACTGCGGTATGTGTTTGCGGGCCGATATCTGTCCGGTACAAGCCCTGTATCAGCCTCAAGAAGAGTGGCCGCGTGAAATTCGCGGGATTTTGAGCAACCCGTTGATTGAGTTCAAAGGTTCGCAGGTTCCGGGACGCGGCACCGAGGAAATGAAAACCAACGATGTCAAGGGAACCTTTAAGCCCGGCGAAGTCGGGGTGGGAATTGAGCTGGGCCGTCCGGGTGTCGGTGCCTACTTTCGCGATGTTGAACTTATCGCCATGGCGATGATGGGAGCGAATATCGGATATCAACTGGCGGAAGAAAATCCGGTCACCCATTTTATGTCGGACAAAACGACCGGAAAGCTGCGCGACGACGTTCTGGGGGAAAAAGCGACTTCCGCCATCATCGAAGGCAAATGCAAGCTGGAGAGGCTCCCCGAAGCCCTGCGGGCGCTTCAGGAAGCCGCTAAAAGGGTGGAATCGGTCTTTACGGTGGAAGTCATCACCAAGGTGACGCCCAAAGGCGAAGTGCCCATTAAAGCGGTCCTGGAAAAAATGGGGATCTGGTATTCCGTCAACACCAAGAACAACATCGGCATCGGTCTGCCGTCATATGACTTTTATGGGACGAGCAAGTAAAGGAGAACAATCATGACACATAGTTTACATCGCCGCGGCGATTACGAATGTTTGAAAGACGATTTTGTTGTTCTGGGATGCCCGGCAACCGGTGTCAATAAAATCGGGTCGGCCCCGAAAACCCAGAAATATTTAAGCATTGCCTACAAATGCGGCCCCATCAATCTGGGCGACATGAAAACAGGCAATATTCACAATACGACCATGGCGGACATATTAAGCCGGGTGTCGGACGGAACCATTGTGCAGTGCACGTTCGACAACCGCGATAAAATCGTAACTCTGTTAAAAGAACTGAAGAACGACCGCCCCGGCATCTCGGTGATCATATCGGGTGTCACGGATGTCGTGCAGCAGTGCATGCATGAAGCCGGACTCGGTTACATTCATTCACTGGAATATTCATTGGGCACCTGGGGCCATACCGAGATGCTGCCGGATTTCCCCATACTCAAAACGGTGACCATGTGCGGCCACGCCATGATCGCTTCCGACCTGGTGCGCAAAATGGTGCGGGATGTCAAACGCGGCCGTCGAACCGTTAAGGATTGCGTTAAGGAAATGGCGGAATGCTGCACCTGCGGAAACTACAACCTGACCCGCGGTGAGCGAATCTTCCGTGATTTGCTGCCCCTGTATACGGTTCACAGCCTATACTAGAAATGGGTAAAATGGTTCAACGGTTCACGGTTAAGAACAGATAGAAATTCTTAGTAACCATGAACCCGGAACCTTGAACCCTGAACCTAACAAAAGGAGATAACGATGCGATATATAATTATTGGCGGGAGCGCTGCTGCAATCAGTGCCGTCGAGGCGATTCGGTCCATCGACAAACGGTCGCCGATTGATTTGTTCAGCGATGAAAAGACCCCTCTTTTTTCCAGGGTCCTGCTCCCGTACTATGTAGCGGAAGAACTGACCAAGCCGCTGTTGAATTTTCGTGCGCTCGATTTTTTTGAAGAGAACAATATAACGGCTCATATCGGCGTCAGGGTTAAAGAAATTTCAGCCGACGCCAAAACCGTTCAGACCGAAACCGGCGAGACATTTGAGTTCGACAAACTGCTGCTGGCAACCGGCGGCAAAGCCATTGTGCCCAATATTCCGGGCATCGATAAAGAAGGCATTTCGACACTGAAAACCATGGCGGACGCCGACCGGGTCTATAACCTCAAAGGCAAGAAAGCCGTTGTTATCGGGGCCGGCAGCATCGGCGTTGAATCCTGTATCAGCCTGATGCGGCGGGGTCTGAAGGTCACCCTGATCGAGCAGCTCAGCCAGGTGCTGCCCACCGTCTTTGACGACGAGGCCGCTTCCATCATCAAAGCGGTTGTCGAAGAGATGGGCATCGAGGTCCTGACCGGTGAACGGGCAACCCGGTTTACCGGAAACGGCCGTGTCCAAGGCGTTGTTACCAGCACCCGGGAAATCGAGTGCGACATGGTCGTCCTGGCAGTGGGCGTGCGGCCGGACATCACGCTGGCCAAGGGCGCCGGTATTGAAATCGGATCACTTGGGGGCATCAAAATCGACAAGCAGATGCTCACCAGCATTCCCGATATTTACGCGGCCGGGGATGTGTGCGAGACGTTTGATGTCGCCCGCAACACCCATTTCATCAATGCCATCTGGCCCATGGCGGTTGAGCAGGGACAGGTCGCCGGGTTGAATATGGCCGGCCAGACCACCGAATACGGCGGATCCGTCCGGATGAATTCCATCGGCAATTTCATCGGTTTTCCGGCCATGTCCATGGGGGTCACCCATCCCCAGGAATGCACTTATGTGGAGGAAGATTGTCATTTTCAGGAAATCAAAACCCGCAGCAAAAATACCTATAAAAAGATTATTTTGAAAAACGGCTGTATTGTCGGCGCCATTTTTGTCGGGCAGACGCAAAAGTCGGGCATTATCACGGCTTTGCTGCGTAAACAGGTGGATGTCACTGATTTTATTCCGGTCTTGCTGAGCCGGAATTTAAATTTCATGGATATACTGCCGCTGGTGCGGCGCAATGCCGACCGGTTCACCGAGCCTGAATTTAAAGAACTGATGGATACCGGCCTTTAACCCTTTGGTTAAATCATAAGAAGAGCCTGTGCTCTTTAAGGAGGAAAAGTGAAAGTCATAAAGGTAGACCCAGAAAAATGTACAGGTTGTCACCAATGCGAGCTGTGGTGCGGCAGTGAAATCGCATCCGTCGGCAAGGAGCTTCCCCTGGCGATCAATGAGCAACCCCAGCCGGTTCCCCGGGTATATGTGGAAGGCAAGAAGTTTGCCATTCAATGCCGTCACTGTGATGACGCGCCCTGCGTGAAAGCCTGCCCCAACGGGACCATGCGCAAGGACCCCGAGACCGGTCTGATTTACGTCCATGAACCGACGTGTATTGCCTGCTGGATGTGCGTGATGGTGTGTCCTTTTGCGATTATCAACCCGTCGCCCACCATCAAGGTTGCAATCAAGTGTGACCGCTGCCGCAATATGGGATATCCGATATGCGCGGAAATATGCCCCACCCAGGCGATGACCATTGTGGACCGCAAGGATTACCGCAAGAAGAAATTTACAACATGATGATGGATTTAGACCATTTTAATAATATGCATAATTTTGAGGATGGCCGGGATGGTCTTCGACCAACTGCGCCAGAAAGGAGATAACGATGGAGTTTATCCAGAAAAAATCCACTGATACCTTGGTGGAGCATTTTTTAGTGAAAGCCGCGGACCAGGAAATTCCTTTGGCATGGGACCGCTATGAGGGCCAGCTCCCGGTTTGCGGATTTTGCGAAGCCGGGCTCAGCTGCCGGGATTGTCTGCAGGGACCGTGCATCAGTCATCCCTTCCGGGATGCCAGCAAAAAGGGCGTTTGCGGCAAGGATAAAGACACCCTGGCCGTACAGTCACTGCTGCGGCTAGTCATCAAGGGAACGATGTCCAGCCTGGACCTGATGGGTGACCTGGCCAACGATATTGAAAACGGCGATACCAAGCCGGCCAACAAGGCGGCCGCCGACAAGGCGCTTAAGGAAATTCAAGCCATTTTCAGCAACAAGGAAAGCGCCAGCATGAAAGAGCTGCCGGCCGCGCTGAGCAAATCCTGGACGGACGCCGGGGTGTATCCCGAGGGAATTCTGCGGGATCTGTTCAAGGCTTCCCAGAAGCTGGAAGGCGGTGTCGCCGGTGTTGAGGAAACCCTCCTTTGGGCGTATAAAACCGCCTTGTTGGGGAATCTGGCCCAGCAGGTCCAGAAAAAGTTAAAACGGGCGGTGTTCGGTGATATCGTCCCAACCAAGCTGGATGTCAGCTTGGGGATACTGCAAAAAAATGCTCCCAATATCGTGCTCTACGGACAGATTTCAGCGGCACTGAAGCAGAAAATCGCCGCTGTTGCCAAAAAAGCCAAAGTCAATGTTTTCGGCGTCTGTACGGACCCGTTGCTGCCGCCCTATGTGTTTTCACCGGTAACCAACTACGGTTCCCAGGAAATTCCCATCATGACCGGCGCCGTTGATCTGATTGTGGCCGGCGATCAATTCGTCAACCCCTCCATCCTGCAGGTTGCCAAGGACTGGAAGGTGACGGTGGTTCCTGCGGCGGGCCTGGACAAGGAGAAAGTCCTGAACGCGTTTAGCAAGAAAATCGTCGATCTGGCCAAAAAGTCGTTTGACAACCGCGCCGATGTTCCCAAGGACATTCCCGCGGACAAGCAAACGGCGATTATGGGCTTTTCGACGGAAACCCTGGATGCCGCCAAGGTCGTCAAGGGATTGGGCGACGGTAAAATAAAAGGCGTCGTCGTCTTTTCCGGAAGCAGCAACGTCAAATATTCACAGGACAATGAATATGCTGCCATGGCCACGGTGTTCCTGCAGAATGATATCCTGTGCCTCTCCGATGGGGAAGCCAGTGTGGCATTGGCCAAACACGGCTTTTTAAATCCGAAGATGGAAGGGATCGAATGCGGCAAAGGCCTGGCGGGATTCCTGAAAACACTGGGGAAAAATGTTCCGGCCGTTATTGACTGCAATGCAACCGAGTTTATTCTGGCCCTTGCAAAAGCCGGCAAGAAAGCACCCAAAGACTACCCGGTTTTTGCATGCTTTCCGGAAGCCAATCGCAGTATTGAAGTCGTCAAGGCCATGGGCATGGTCGCCATGGGCGTCACCACGTACTTCTGGCCGAGCCTGCCGGTAACCGGCAGCCCGGAAACCGTAAAGGCTTTATCCGACGTCAGTGCAGCCAAATTCGGCGCAAAACTCCATGTGGTGACGAAAAAGCTGTCGGCCCCTGAAAAGGCAAAACTGTTTTTAAATGAGATTGAAGCGACACCTGCAATGTCGGGAAAACCCTGGTAAGGGGTCTCGGCAGATTTTCCATATCGTGGCCAAAGACCTGTGTGGTTAACATTCGGTTAAGCCGCTTTTGTTTATCAACCCCCGCGGCATAGCCAGTTCAATCGGACTATCCGGGTTCACCAGACCCGGATAGTCCGATTATGGTTAATTTTACTTGACAATTCATACAATTTGATATTTATAAATATTACCTGTAATACTGGCCAGACCAAAACGGCCCTTGAAACAACAAGCCGATTTCCGGATGATACTTATAAGGAATGTAATTCAGTAGTTCCTTTACGTCCTGTGACCCATTACAATCCTCGGGTGGGATTTGTCTCCCGGGAGCAACATTAACAGTCATAAGTTCAAAGGAGGAGTAATGAAAAGAATTCTTAGTATCAGCAGCGTGTTAATCCTGGTGGCGTCTTTTGCCATCCTGTCTGCAGGCATCGCCATTGCAGACACGTTTCCCAGCAAACCCGTTACCCTGATCGTTCACGCAGGTGCAGGCGGCGGCAGCGATATCTTTTCGCGAACCCTGGCGTCCGCTTTTGACAAAGACAAACTGATGTCCCAGCCCATCGTTGTGGAAAACAAGCCGGGCGGCAGCGGCGCCATCGCCTTTGGTTACGTGGCCGGCAAAAAGGGCGACCCGTACTTTCTGCTGACGGCGGTTACCAGCTTTATGACCACGCCCCTGAGCGGCAAATCACCGGTGGGCCTGAAGGACTTCACCCCCATGGCCAATTTTGCCTTTGACGAGTACATGGTGATTACCCGGACCGATTCCAAATTTAAATCCATGAAAGATATTGTGGCTGAAGCCAAAGCGAATCCCAAAAAAATAACGGTGGGCGGCACCCAGCTGGGGTCTTCCGATTCCATCTGTTCCTATCTGATTGAAAAACAAGCCGGCGTTAAACTGAACTACATCGTTTTTAACAGCGGCGGCGAAGTCAATGCCGCCATCCTGGGCGGACACGTGGACATCGGCGTGGCCAATCCCGGCGAGGCTTTGGAGTTGATGCGGGCCGGCAAAGTGAAAGCATTGGGCATTTTTTCGGAGAAGCGTCTGGACGCAGCACCGGATGTCCCGACCCTGATCGAGCAGGGCATCGATGCCGTTTATGTACAGAACCGCGGCCTGGTATCACCGGCGGACATTCCGGCCGATGCCCGCAAGACCATGGAAAAGGCATTGTACAGCTACACCAAAACCGACACCTTCAAGAAATATGTGAAAGACAACATGCTCTCCGCGGCCTGGATGGACGGCGAAACCTTCAGCAAGTGGCTGGATAAAGAGAATACGCGCTACAAGGAATTGCTGACCGAAATGGGCGTTCTCAAGAAATAAAAAAATAAAGCGTTTTACGGGTTAAAAGGGAGGCGGGCTCGCATTGAATCCCGCCTCCCCTGTTTCATAGGCAATGTGGCTTTCCCTGCTTTAGCCTGAATTGAAGACCCTGCGGTCCCGCCATCAGCGGGACCTGTTTCGCAGGAAAGACGCATTCGATCCCATTAAAAATTCAGTTGTTGAATAACCAAACGGTAGCTAATCATGAGACGAGCCGATCAAATCACCGGAATCGTGATGCTGATATTTTCCTTAACCGTCGCCTACACATCCTGGCAGATGCCCCAACGGGTGGAGTTCGGTCCGGGCATGGGGTTTCTACCTTTCTGGCTGGCGGTTTTAATGGCCGTTCTATCGGTGTTGCTTTTATTCGATGCAACCGTGCGGAAACGTGGGTCAGCCGGAAAAAATCCTTTTCCGGCACCCCAGGCCCTGCTGAATGTCGGAATGGTCATCGCAGGTCTGGGGGTCTTTGTCGCCGTCCTGGAAACCGTCGGCTTTGCAGTGTCCACCATTGTGTATATCGCCTTTTTGCTTGCTATTGTGCAGAAAGAAAGATGGCTTAAAACCGCTATCGTGGCACTTCTCTCAACCGGCGGTCTTTATTTCGTTTTTCAGATCCTGCTGGAAGTGAAGCTGCCGAAAAACATATTTGGATTCTAACGGAAGGGCTCCAACCAGTGGAAATTCTACAGCACCTCTTAACCGGCTTTGAGATTGCGCTTTCCTTAAAGAATTTACTTTTTTGCTTCATGGGCGTTACCCTGGGCACACTCATCGGCGTCCTGCCGGGCATCGGCCCTGTCACCGGTGTAGCAATCCTGATTCCCATCACCTTCGGCATGGACGCCACAACGGCCATCATCACCATGGCCGGGGTTTATTACGGCGCCATGTACGGCGGGTCCACCACGTCCATCCTCATTAATGTGCCGGGAGAATCAGCATCCGTAATGACGACCCTGGACGGATACCAGATGGCGCTGAAGGGCAGGGCCGGCCCGGCCCTGGGAATAGCCGCCATTTCATCATTTATTGCCGGGACCTTCAGCATCATCATGCTCTCCTGGATCGCACCGGTCCTGGCGGACTTTGCCATCGCTTTCGGCCCGCCGGAGTATTTCGCATTGACCTTCATGGGGCTGACCCTGGTGACCGGTCTGGCCGGCGATTCACTCATCAAGGGGCTCATGAGCGGTGTGTTCGGCCTGCTGCTGGCTTGCGTGGGGGTAGACGCCATCAGCGGTTCGCCCCGGTTTATCTTCGGCAGCATCTATCTGCTGGACGGCATGGGTTTTATCGGTGTGGCGGTGGGGCTTTTTGCCCTGGCGGAAGTACTAATCAATATTGAAGAGCCCATGAAGCAGGTATTTGTCAAGACAAAGTTAAATATAAAAAGCCTGTTTCCCAACCGGCAGGACTGGAAAGATTCTTCCGGCGCCCTCTGGCGCGGATCTATCCTCGGTTTTTTTGTGGGGGTCTTGCCGGGCGCCGGCGCCACCGTGGCTTCCTTTCTCTCCTATGCCACTGAAAAAAAACTGAGCAAACATCCTGAAAAGTTCGGCACCGGCGTCATCGAAGGGGTTGCCGGTCCCGAAGGCGCCAACAATTCCGCTGCCGGCGGCGCCATGGTGCCCCTGCTGACTTTAGGCATCCCCGGATCCGGCACCACGGCCGTCCTGATGGGCGCCCTGCTCATTCATGGCATCCGTCCGGGCCCGTTGCTTTTTCAAGAGCATCCGGAGGTGGTGTGGGGCCTGATCGCCAGCATGTACATCGGGAACGTGCTGCTGCTGATCCTGAATCTGCCCCTGGTGGGGCTGTGGGTCAGTTTTCTGAAAGTTCCGTATCAGATCCTGATGCCGCTGATCGTCACGATTTCCGCTGTCGGCGTGTTTGCCACGGACAACAATATTTTTGACATGTGGATCATGTTCGGCGCCGGCATTGTCGGATATGTCATGCGCAAACTCGATTTTCCGGCAGCCCCGGTGGTCCTGGCGCTGGTCCTGGGCCCCATGGTGGAACGCTCGCTGCGGCAGTCTTTGACGATTTCCCACGGGGATATTTCCATCTTCTTTACCCGGCCCATTGCAGCGGTTTTGACGACTTTTGCGTTGCTGTCCCTGTTTGCACCCCTGGTCCGAAAATTCTGGAAAACTTACCGGCGGGTAAAGATGGAGTAATCTGAACAGATATCGAAAGTTTCAGGCGGCGGCCGGTTTTAATTTGCATAAAACCGGCCGTTCGTTTAGGACCCTTTTGCGGTTCTAAATTCAGCAGCGACGGATTGAACCTGCCGGTGGATATACGCATTCAATCTTTGCGCCTGCTCCAGGGAGACCCTGGGAATATCATCTGAAAGTGCGATGATTTCCGCTTCGTCGATCCCGGTAACCTTATTTATCAAAAACGTGTCAACTTCTTCGTTATCCTGAAGAAATCCGCAGCTCCCGACTGCACCGACAAACGCCTCTCTCCAGAAAATCGGAACGACGCTCTTCATCAGGCTGGCGTCACAGGCTTCAATCACCGGCTGGCGCGTCCTCTGCGCCTGCATGGCGATATTCATATGGGCAACGGCGCAGATAAAACTCTGGCCCTTGGGATTGGCTTTGATGGCCGGGCACAGCCGGTTGGGCCACTGTTGATGCGCCGTCAATCGAAAGCCGTCCGTGTCAAATATGCAGGTGTTGAGGCCGAAACGGTCATTTATCTTCTTTTCAATCCGGGCCCATTCAGCATTTGAAATGATTTCGGTCAGATTCATTGCAAGATTACTCCATGGATTGTTTGTCGAGCCATTGCGCCAAGCGTTCCAACCCTTCGGCCGTGGAAACCGCGGGATAGTATCCCAGGTCCTTTTTGGCTGCGCTGATATCGAACCAGTGGGAGGTGGCGACTGCTTCTGCCAGAAAGCGGGTCATCGGGGGTTCGCCCGGTAATGCAAGGGCTCGATATAAAAATTCAAGGATTGCCCCGCCCAGCCAGGCCGCCCGGAAGGGGAGGGACCCTTTTACCGGCCCGTGCCCGGCGGCTTTCAGAATCGCGTTGATCATTTCCCATGCCGGGACCGGTTCGTCCTGGGTGATAAAATATATCCTGCCGGACAACTGCGGATTTTCCTTCAATTTGTCGGCCGCTAAAACATGTGCGTCCGCGGCATTGTCAATGTAGAGCGTATCGACCAGGTTGCGGCCGTTCCCGATCCGTTTGAGCTTTTTGGCTCGCTCCAGCAGCCGGGGTAAAAAATGGGGATCTTCCGGCCCCCAGATTTCATGGGGCCTCAGGATAATTGTTTTCAGGTTCTCATCGGCGGCAGTGACGATGCTTTTTTCAGCGAGCGCCTTGGTTTCAGGGTAATAGGCATTGTAGCGGGGGGGATAGGGAAATGATTCATCTACCCCCGCTATGTCTTTGCCGTTGAAGACCACACTGGGCGTGCTTGTAAAGACAAGTCTCGATACGTTTTGGGAAAGACAAGCGTTGATCACATTGCGGGACCCGATCACATTGGTCCGGTAATAATCATCATATTTTCCCCAGGGGGGTGGCTTGGCAGCCGCATGAAAAACGAGATCCCGGTCATGGCAGGCCTTTTCAACCACAGCAGCATCGAAAAGATCTCCCCTGATCTGATCGACCCCCATTTTTTCGAGTGCGTCATAATGATTTCTTGATAGGCTGCAAACCCGGTCTCCTCTGGCAACCAGGCGCCTTACGATCGCCCGGCCCAGGAAACCGCCGCCGCCGGTTACCAGTACGTTCTCGGGTTTGTGTTGAGGTATGTTTGATCCTGGTTTCATATCGCAATCTCAATGGTTAGGGGTTTAGGCTGAAGGCTGAAGGAATAAAAATTCCTTCATCTTTATGGTGTTCATTGTCCGGTGAAGTTCTGCCACAGGCTGCGGACCACGGACAATTGACCTTCAGCCTTCAGTCTATCCAAACCTTCAGCCTATCTGTTTTGCCGCCCATATCGCCAGCTTTTCACGGAATATTTTTGAATTGTGCCGGATGTCCACCGGAAAAGCTTTACAGAATAAAACCGCATCGATCTTGAGGGTTTTCTCGTTGCTTTTTGCCAGCGCCAGCAGTTCTTTTCGGATGCGCCGCCGGTCTTTGCGGCGGGCCGTGTCTTCCAGTTCGATGCAGATCACCGGACGCTGATTGGGCGCAGAACCGACACCCACCAGGGCGCTGCGGAATACCTGGGGGTGGAGATTGAAAATCGCTTCACAGGGAATCGTAAAAAGGGTTTCGCCGGGCGTGATGACGCGGTGGTTTTTGCGGCCGTAGAACCAGATCCGACCCTGTTTATCCCGACGCCCCAGATCGCCCATGCGGTGCCGGAAACCGTCCCCATCCTTGATTTTAGAAAGAACATCGGCATCCGGGCGGTTAAAATACCTGCGGGTCACCAGCCCCCCTTTAACGGTGATCTCACCGATTTCATTGTCAGGGACGACCAGTTCGTCCGACCAGTTCGCGATCGGGTCGTCGCTGATGCGGATGAGGCTGACGATGGTGTCGTTGATGGGATACCCGATGCAGGTGCCGAAACCCTGTTCGCTCAATTTGCGGGTCTGGGTGAGAATTTCACGGCTTCGGATCGAGATTATCGGTACGGCTTCAGTCGCGCCGTAGGGGGTGTGGATTTCGCTTTCTTCCGGCAGCAGGGCAGCGAACCGTTCAATCACATCCGCTGAGACAGGCGCACCGGCCGAAATCACCCGTTTCAAGGACGGCAGTTTGATGTTGTTTTTCCGGCCGTAGCGCCCCACGCGGTTCAGCAGGGCCGGTGAAGCGAACATCTGGGTTACTTTCCAATCGTTGATGCTCTCGATAATTTTTTCAGGATTGGCGAGGGCCGGGCGGGTGGGGTCCATATCCGGTATGACCGATGTAATCCCCTGCGCCGGCCAGAAGAGCGCAAACAGCGGAAAGGTGGAAAGATCAATTTCATCGGCAGAGAGGCCCAGATGGGTTTTGATCTGATTAAGCTGGGCGTCGAAGTTCCCGTGGGTGTAGACGGCGCCCTTGGCCGGTCCGGTACTTCCGGTGGTGAAGAGAATCGCGGCGGTTTCATCCCGGCCGGTTCGGGCCGGCGAATAAGGCCCTTGTGAAGCAGCGCCGAGTTGTTCCAAGGTATGGCCGCCCCAGAACCAGCGCCGCCCGACGGTGACCCATGTTTTGACGGTTTTAAAATATTTCGGCTGCAGGGTCCGAAGGGCATGTGCGGCTGAGATGCCGATAAAGGCTTCGGGTTCGCTTTCCGCCAGGCAGGACAGCATGCGCCGGAGCCCCATTCCGGGATCGACCACCACGGGGACTGCGCCGATTTTAAAAAGCGCGAAGATAATGCCAAAAAAATCCAGCCCGGGTTTTACCATCAAAATGGTCCGGGAACCCCGATTGATACCGACGCGTTCCAGGCCGTGGGCCAGGATATCCGATTTTTGATCGAGCTGTTGAAACGTCAAATGGATGTATCTGACGCGTCCGTTCGGGTCCCGGCCGGCCGGGCAGACAACCGCCGGTTTTTGGGGTTGAACGCGGGCCGATCGGATCAGATAGGAGGCCACGTTCACAAAGCCGTTATCGGGCGCGTTATGCTGATTCATCGCTAAACATTCCCTTGAGAACCGTTAGTCTTGTATCGACAACGGATGCCGCATTAAAAATTCAGTTGTCAGTTTTAAAATCCGTTGGGGTTGATCTTCCAGCACATAATGGCCGGCATCTGGAAAGCAGTGGACTTCAGCGTCCGGAAAACGAATTTGCCATTCTCTCAGATAGTCTCCGTCAAATACAAAGTCGTGTTCCCCCCAGAGGATCAGCATCGGCAGATGGGACAGCCGACCCAGGTTGTCATCCAGGTGTCGTATCCGGTCGTAGCTGGGGTCGTGGCCGCAAACCGGAATGTCCTGCACGAATTTCAAGGTGGCGATGCGGTTGCGCCATGAATTGTATGGCGCCAGCAGACCGGCCCTGACAGCGGCGGAAAGTCTTTTACGGGGCGCCATATAGAGGGCGGCCACGGCAAAGAGATTCAACCCTTGAACCGCAAGGGTTGCAAGGGGCTGAAAGTTTCTGACGATTCGAAGCCGCAGGGGGAGTTTTTTCGCTTTCGGCGGAAAAAAAGCGGCCGTGTTCATCAGGACAAGCCGCGCAATCCGATCGGGATGCCGCAGGGCATAGAGCATGCCGATGGCGCCGCCCCAGTCATGCAGCACCAGGGTGATATCCCGGCAAAGACCCAGGTGATCCATCAGCGCTTCAAGGTCGTCCACCCGGCTTTTCAAACGATAGTCATAGCGTTCCGTCCCGGGTTTTTCCGACAGGCCGCAGCCGATATGATCCGGTGCGATGGTGCGATACCGGCCGGAAAGCCCGGTGATGAGTTCCCGGAAGTAAAAAGACCAGGTGGGATTGCCGTGCAGCATGACAACCGGTTTTCCGGAACCTTCGTCGAGATAGTGATAGGCGAGGCCGTTCAAGTCAAGGTAATGCGACTTAAAGGGATAGAGGTGCCGGAAGCGCGAGATATCGATATCAGTGTGCATAGGCTCTTTTACCAGCGCAGGCCCAGCATCAGGCAGTTCAGGCCGCTGCCGATGCCAAAAAAACCCACCCGGTCGCCCGGCAGCAGGAATTGGCGTTCAGAGGCGATGGCGGCCGTTATCGGCAGCGATACGGTCCCGATGTTCCCCAGGTTCCGGAAGGTGGTGAAATCCTTTTCCTTGGGGATGCCGATGCTGTCCAGAATATTTTTCTGGTGGGTAGCCCCCACCTGGTGACAGATAATTTTATCGGGCTTGTCGGGCGGCCACGACAGGAGCGCTCTAAAGTCTTTATAAGTCTCAATTCCGAGCACGACGCCGTTTTGCAGGACGCCCACCGAATCCGTCTCCATGGTATGCAGCCCGCTGGCCGGCATACCGGTGTCCGGTCCCCAGCGGCACAGCCGGTGATGCCGGGCTGCGCTGCGGGAGACTGCGCCCTGGAGTTGATGCCCGCGGCGGGATATGGAACCGTCCGTTAAAATAACGGCCACAGCCCCGGAGCCGCCGGTGAGGGTGGCGACGGTTTTTTTAAAGGTCTCCATGTCTTTTGTCTTCAGCAGCCGCTCAATGGTCAGGTCAACGATTTGGCGGGACGATTCAGATGATACCACCATTCCGGCCTGGATCTGGCCCAGTTCAATGGCATTGGCCACCTGCACCATTCCGTTCAGAACGCCCAGGCAGGCATTGGAGACATCGTAGAGTTGAACGTGGGAACCGAGATTGAGGCCATCGGCCACGGCGCAGGCGGTGGCCGGCTCCAGATTGTCGCGGCAGACCCCGCCGTAGATGAGCATCCCGATGGCGTCCGGCAAAATCCCGGAGGCGGCCAGGGCTTTTTGAGCGGCTGCTGTGGCGCCCTGGTGCATGGCATACCCGGGGTCCCAGAAGCGGCGTTCCTGGATGCCGGTGATAGCCTCCAGTTGCCCCTTTTTAAAGTGCAGGGCCTGATACAGCGGCGCCAGCCTGCTTTCGAGATCATCGGACGTGATCACGTTGGGGGGCAGTTCGTAGCCGAATGAATCGATGTATACGTTTGAATATTTCATCATTGTTATTTTTCGTAAAGAAATGTCCGTTGTCAGTTGTCCGTAGTAAATTTATGATAATTTATATGATGATTTGCAACGGACCACCGACCACGGACCACTGACAACCAAAAATGAACACGGACGTTTTACTATAAATCTGTCTGAATGAAAATCATTATCTGTTTTAAGTTTTCGGCAGCAGGTCAAACCCGAAATTTTCCATTTGATAGATATAAATCCCATCGACTTTCAGCAGGCCGTTTGCTGTTATTCGGGGATAGGGGATTTCGCCGACATGGGTGACAACGGCTTCAACCTCGACCTTTTTGTTTTGGGGCAGGATCTGGCCGCGATAGGTCCAGCGATGGGATTGATCCAATATCGGCACGAACCGGTGGCTGTCCGCCAGACGACCCCAACGCGCCAGCGCCATGAATTTAACGAGCTGAAGAAACGATTCGATTCCCAGGGAGCCCGGGCAGACCGGGTCCTGGTAAAAATGGGCTTTGAAAAACCATTCAGCCGGGTCAATCGTCTTGATGCCCCGGATAAATCCCAGGCCATGGTCTCCTCCCGCCGGCAGGTAAGCATCGATGGCGTCGATCATCCGGAGGGCACGGGACGGCATCGCCAGGGGCGGGGCGGGATCTGTGTGCGGGTCATCCGGGGACAACGGGGCCGCATCCGGCAGGATCCCTGTGCGGGCCATGCGGAGCGCTTCCGGATCAGGAACAAACCCGGATTTTTCGACATCCCGGATCCCGACCTGCCGGGCCAGGGCTGTTTGGGTAAAAAAACCGAAGTAGGTCGTCCCGTCATACACGCGGGTGTTGTCCTGGAGGACTTCAAAGCGGAAATGTTCGATGATCATTTCACCGGCTTCAGCCACCTGGGTCATGCGGACCCGCATGGTCAGCCGGCCGGCTCCCGGCAAAACCGCCCTGTGCTGGACGGCTTCCCCGCCCAGGTTGCGGAACTTGAGGTCGTTTTCACTTTTCAGGGCTGATCCGGCATAAGCCGCCAGCCAGCCGCAGGGCTGCAGGGCGATCTCCAGCAGGACGCAAAACGGCATGAGGCCGCTGCGGTCGGCCCGGAAATACCATGCATCCGGCGGCACACCATATTCCGCCGTTATCCAGCCGTCGGGCTTCAGCATCCATGGCGGCGGTTCGACCCGGGTGATCCGGTCGATAAAAGAATAGGGCGGGGCCGGCAGCCTGGCGATAATGCGGTCTTCATCAAATGCTTTATAGGCCGCTCCGAAGGCCGCCGAGGGTTTCCCCGTGGTAAAGGCGAGGATGTGGTTGCGGTCAAAGGCAATCGTCTCTTCTTTTTTGGGTTCCCAGAAGGCTTCCAGCCCTTCACGGGTGGCTCCGCTCAGCTTCAGGGACATGTCCGTGAACCGCACAATATAATGTCCGTCGGCATACATGTGGGCATCCGCCAGGACATACGGTTCAGGGTTGTATCCCATTTCTTTGATCTCCACCTCATAGCGCACCTTTTGGGTTTGGGGCGTGACCGGCCCCCGGCACTTTAAAACACTCTTGATGCCGGCAACCGGCTCATAACGGGCGTCCGGTTCGTCCGACACCCAGCCCATGCGCTGAAGAAAAACCCGGAGCGTGTGGGCGCAGCATTCATACATGAGGGTGCCCGGCATGACCATGTCGTCCATGAAGTGACAGGTGAGATACCAGCTTTCGGGATGGATGTCGGCCTCGGCTTGAATGCTCCCCAGGCCGAACCGCCCGCCTGCGGGGTCCAGGGACAGGACCCGGTCGATGAGCTTCATGGGGCCGCCGGGAAGCCGAAGCGACTCGCTGAAATGGACGCCTGTAAAGTCCGGCCCGAAACACGCCGCCGGGTTTCCCTCCCTGAGGCCCTGGACAGCGGTTTCATCATACTGTTCTATCTCCTTTGGGCCGATCGCCCGGAGCGCTTTAACCGGCGGTGCGCTTTTCCGGGGCTGGGGCCGGGATTCTTCTTCGGCGGCAATGATGCCGCCGGAGTTTTTGACTTCTTCAGGGGTGAAAAAGCCGGCGCAACCGCCGGTCATGGTGATGAGACGGCTGGCGCCGATAAAGCCGTCGAAATTAAAGAAAAAGAGGTAGGTTTCACCCTGGCGGACGAATTTTTCAATGCGGATGTCATAGCGGATCACATCCCCCGGCCGCGGCAGGTCGCGGTGAAACACGACCGTGGCATCCAGCAGGCGGTAGGACCGCTTTCCCTTTACACGAAGATCGATCCCCAGATAGGCGCACAGAAACAGGTCGGCCTGGCCGGCTTCCACGGAAATGCAGACCGGCGCCCGCCCGCCGTCCAGGTACCAGCTCCCCGGCCGGACGTCATGCTCGGTGACGATTCGGCCGGGTCCCAGAGACCCTTTTTCACCTTCCAGCGACAGGATCCGGTCCACCAGCATCAGGGGTTCGTCCGGCAGGCGCACGCGCACCGGGTAGGTGTCGACGATGCTGAATCGGGGGCCCAAGACCCGTGCTGCTGAGCCGATAGCAAATTCCAGGCACATTTCCCGGGAAAAGGCCGGCTTTTGCGGCGGGACGCCATTGGGCTGAAGCTTTCCGGCGGCTTCGGCCGGCAACTTCCCGGCAGCTTCGTCAGCCGGGTGCTGTTGCGGAAGTTTTTCGAGCCCTACCTCGACAACGCCATCGGGGGGGGTAATTCCCAGGGAAATCATTTTTTCAAGGACCCGGGTCTGGAGCTCGTACGTTTGGGCCATTTCCTGCTGAAGCTTATTACTGAAATCGAGAAACCGGGCGTGAGCGTCAGCCGTTAAGGCCGTGTTTATTTCCTGCCTTTCCATCAGTTGCGCGTAGGGATGGTCCGGCGCTGCCGGCGGGACAGGAACCGTTGGCGGCGGATGCGGCATGGCCGTTCGGGTTTCGGGCGCATCGGTTTTCACGGCCGGCAGCGCCGGCGCCGGCTGCGGGGATCCCACCGTAACGGTAAACAGCCTGGCAGCGGCCGGAGGTACCGCCGCATCCCTGAGCCCGGTCGGATAGGCTTCGGGTCCATAAAGTCTTGCCAGGTCCAGCGGGACGCGTTCAGCCGTCAGGGCCCCCAGGAGTTTGAGCAGGGTCAGGGTTTCGTTTTCACCCCGTACACAGGCGGATGCCGCCAGAAGGGGACTGCCTTGAAGAATGGTGCGAATCATCCGGCTACAGGAGGCGTGCGGTCCCATTTCAACAAAAATACGGATGCCGTCTTTGTAGGCCTGGCGGACGGTGCCAGTAAAATCAAACCCGTCAAGGGCCTGTTTTAAAATCGAGTCTGCTGCGCTTTGACTGGTGAGGTCAAAGGATCGTCCCAGGGCGCAGCTGTAGAAGCGGACGCCGTCCGGCGGCGACACCGGAAACACATGCAGCGCCCGGTAGGCGGCGGCAGCCGGGCGGGCGGCATCGCAATGGACCGTCACCACGCCGCTTAGGAAAACCGCCTCGCATGCCAGCGCCCGGATGGCCGACGCCACCTGTTCTTTTCTTCCGCCGATGACGCATTCGGCAGGGGTGTTCACGATCAGCAGCCGGACATGCGGCCATTTTTTTATTGCCCGTCGCACCGCATCCGCCGGACGATTGACGGCAGCGACGCACCAGTCCACGGATTCATCCCTGGGGATCCCCCACGCTTTACGGGCGGCATGACAGGGCCCGGCCAGCTCGGTGGAAAACAGATCGGTAGCCTGCATGCGCCGGAGCATCTCAGCGCGCTCCGGCCAGGCGCCCATGGCAAAGAGTCCGGCGGATTCCCCCAGGCTGTAGCCGATGACGGCGGACGGTTGAATGCCAAAGCGTCGAACCAGGCGGGTCATCAGGCTGCCATGGACCACCTGGCCGAAGATCATGTTAAGGGGGTCTGAAATGATTTTTTGTTCCGCGTCCGATTCCCAGCCCGGCTGCCAGTTTGTGCGCCAGGGCATCAGTGAATGGGGGCGCATCTGGGTTTTCAGCTCACCGGTCTCAGCATCCATGTGACGCAGGATTTCCGGCCACTGAACGCCGATACCCCGGCCCATTCCGGCATAATGGTTGCCGGAACCGGGATAGACAAAAGCCAGTCCGGCCCGGGGCCCCAGCGGCTCGGGGGAGAAGCGAACGGCACCCGGTGCGATGGTGTTCAGGGGGGCGTTGTTTTGGACGGTCTGGCCGGCGTCCCGGACAAACGAAAGCAGCCGGGAAACGTCCGCGCAGACAAAACTGACGGCCAATGCCGCCCCGGGATCCGGCGGCGCAAGCTGAAACCAGGAGCGGGCGATTTCTTCAATGCCGCGGGAATCCTGCAGCATTTTCCGGGCATGGTCTTCCAGACGGCTTAAGCCTTTAATCAGCTCCGGCCGGCTGCCGCCGGTGACCGTAAAAAGGCCGCAGGAACCAAATCCCAGGGGAGCCTTTCTTTCAGCATCCCGTAAAGGCGCCTCGATGCGGCTTTCCGGCGAAACCGCCGGGGCCGGCGCTTCTTCCAAAACCACATGCATGCAGTTGCCGTCGCCGGTGATGGCGCCCACACACGCACTGCGCGGCCCGTCGCTTCTGTTTCGCAGCCAGTACTGGGGCGCAACCGGAAAGTGAAACGGCCCCTGATGCCAGAGCGACGATTTGGGAGCGGATAGATTTTTGAGCGGCGGCAGCATTTCCTGGTAGAGCAACAGGCTGGTTTTGACCACGGAAAACAGGCCGGCGGCAGCGCCGAGATGGCCGATGACCGGTTTGAGGGAGCCGACGGCGCAAAGATCGGCCCCATTGCCGGCGCGCCGGGGAAAAAAGCGGTGCAGGGCTTCTGCTTCGATTTCGTCTTCACAGGGGTTTCCGCTGCCGTGGGTTTCCAGATAGCTGATACGTCCGGGTGAAACATCCGCATCCCTGAAGGTGCGTTCAAGGGACTGAACATATGTTTCGCAATCGACGTCCTGACTGCGGCTGTTGCCGGCAGACCCCAACCCTCTGACGACGGCATGGATTCTGTTTTTATCGGCGATGGCATCGGTCAGGCGTTTTAAAACCAGCGCCGCTGCGCCTTCACCCGGCAGGGTTCCGTCCGCCGTTTGATCGAAGGAACGGACGCTGTCCTGGGAAGAGAATGGTTTTATCGCATGGGCCGTCAGGATGCTGCGGACATCACCCGTAAAATCGACGGCCCCCACCAGGGCCGTGTAGATTTCGTTCTGTTGGAGCGCACGGACCGCGATTTCAAGGGCCCGCAGACCGGAAGCCGCTTCAGCGGAAACCACGAAGCTGGGGCCCCCCAGGCGAAAGGCCCGGGCGATCCGGCTGGCAATAATGCCGCCAAGAGCCCCCAGGGTGCGGGCAGGGGTCAGGGGAGGGCTGCAGGCATTGCGCAAAGATTCCAGCCAGCGGGCGGTTTCGGCGGCGCTGAGGTCCAGGCCGAGTTTCTCCGCCCAGCGTTCAACGTTGTTGTATAAGCTCCAGCGCAGGTGAAAATTGGCGGCCTCAAAGTCGAACCCCATGCCGATCAGCACGCTCATGTCCGTCCGGACCTGCCGCAGCTGCAGCCCGGCATCTTTCATGGCGCCGGCGGCAACCTTCAGCATCAGGAGATGCTGGGGGATGATATCGGGCAGTTCACCGGGCGGGATGTTGAACGCCCCCATGGGGATCTCGAAACTTTCCATGAACGCGCCCCAGGATGCGCCGCCCCGGAGGCTGCCTTCGGCGATGGCGTCGCTTCCTTTCCAGCGGTCCGGCGGTCGTTTTTTGAAAACAGTGTCTCCCCCCAGGACTGCTTCCTGAAATTCGCGCAGGGAGTTTAAGCTGCCTACGGCCGCGTCCATGCCGATGATGGCAATCGGTTCCGGCTGAACCGGCGCCGGTATATGGATTCGCCGGGGCCGGGCAGTGTTTTTTTCCTGCCATTCTTCCAGCAGCAGATGCGCATTGATGCCGCCGAAACCAAAGGCGCTCACCGCCGCCCGGCGCGGATTGCCGGGGATTTTCGGGGTCCAGGGCTGGGCGCTTGTCTGCACCCGGAAGGGACCCCCGGCAAGGGGGCTTTCAGGCGGCGGATTTGAAAAATTCAGCGACGGCGGCAGGGTGCCATGGGCGATCGCCAGCAGGGTCTTGATCAATCCGGCTGCTCCGGCTGCGGTGAGCAGGTGGCCGATCATGGATTTGATGGAACCGATGGCGCACTGGCCCGGCTGCCAGCCGGCATCGCCCCACAGGGAGCGCAGGCTGTTCAGTTCGGTTCTATCCCCCAAAGGGGTGCCGGCGCCGTGGCATTCGATCAGGTCGACATCGCCGGGCTGCCAGCCTGCCGCCCTATAGGCGTTATGCATGGCGCGCAGCTGCCCTTCGCTGTCCGGTGACAGCAGGCTCCCCTCCAGGTCATTGGCCAGCCCGATCCCCCGGATCAAACCATAGATTCTGTCCCCGTCTTTTCGGGCGTCTTCCAGCCGCTTTAGGACCAGGATGCCGGCGCCTTCGCCCACCACCAGCCCGTCGGCGGTTTCATCAAATGGGGCGCAGCGGCCGGTGGGGGACAGCGCCCGGAGCTGGCTGAAGCCCACCTGGGTATACAGGGATTCCGGCCGGGAAACGCCGCCTGCCAGCATGGCATCAGCCCGATGGGCCAGCAGTTCATCACAGGCCAGCTTGACGCTATACAGGGATGAGGCACAGGTTGCATCCAAAGTATAGCTGCCCCCTCCCAGGCCCAGCGCTTTTGCAAGAAGGGCTGCGGGAAAACCGGTGACGCGGCTGGACAGGGACTGGTTTCGGGTTACAGCGGGGGGTTCGGCCGAAAACGTTTTTTTCGAAAGTTTTTCCGCAAAGGCGGCCCCCAGAATTTTCCGGGTGACGGCCGAGGCCGTATCGGTGGGGAGCGCAATGGCGGCCAGGATCGTGCCGACGCGACGGAGATCGATTGTCGCGGTGTTGCAGCCGGACCATGCCTTCCGGCCCGCATGCAGAACGATATGATAAAGGGGGTCCAGCTCCCGGACCAGGTCTTTATCGATGCTGAGCCCGTCGGGATCGAAGACAAAATCTTTGACCAGGCCGGCACGTGTTGCAAAAGCCTTGTCGGGTTTGGGCGCGGGATCGACCATGGCGGCCGGCGGCACGACCCAGCGGCCTGCCGGTATATCGCCGATGCTATCGACCTTGTTGACGATATTGTCCCAGAAGGCATCGAGATCGGCCGCATTGGGGAAGATGCCGGCCATGCCGACAACGGCTATGCTTGGTTTGGTTTGCATAGAGTTGTAATGTTCATTCCAACAAAAGATAAGTGCCAAAAAGTCATTTAAAAACTGCGGATCAGGTCTGAGAGCAAGGCGCATGCCGATGAAAAAGCGCAGTCCCGCCGACGGCGGGATAACACAGCTATCAGAGCTCAGACGGAGTTTTAGAGTGACTTTTATATACATTTTTAGAGGTACAATGGCAAGGCGGAAATCGATCTAAAAACTTGCTAAATCAAACCGGTTGAGCGTATAAAAATAAGCGCTTAAATGTTTGGACAGGATGTTGCCGGCCGGCCGGAAGCCGGACAGGCAATAAACCATCGCCTGCGGCGAGGACGGCAATCCGGTGGAGAAAGAAGACGTAACCCGCAAAGTAATCGGCTGCGCTTGCCAAATCTGTAACAACCTGTGATAAGGGACAGCAACATAAGCAAACGATGAGCTCCTACCAGAACGAACAGACTGACGCACTGCGGATGGTGCGCGGATATCTGGAAACCCTTTCGGATATTGAGCGGCAGAAGCTTAAGAGCGAAGCGGCCGATTATCTCGATTTTCGCCGGGACGTACAGACTTTTCTGAAGGAACATTTCAGTTCCGTCTGCACCCTGACGTGCTTTCACAGCCGCCGCAGCGCCTGCTGTTCCCGGGAGGGGATCATCACGTTTTTTGCCGATGTGGTGATCAACGCGCTGGTATCGGACCCCGACTCATTGGACCGGCTGGAAGCGGTCCTGGAAACTGAAAATAACGGATTCAAGTGCATCTATCTGGACAAAAACGGCTGTTTATGGCAGATGAAGCCGATTGTGTGTGAAATGTTTCTCTGCGATGTTTCCCAAACGGAAGTTTTTGGCACTCATTCCCCTCTTAAAGCTAAATGGGATGAACTACAGGAGCGCAGAAAACGCTTTACCTGGCCGGATAAACCGATCTTATTCGATAGTCTTGAAAAGAGATTTATGGACGCAGGGCTCCGGTCGACCCTGATGTACCTCCACAACAGCCCGGGCCTGTTACGGATCAAAAAACAATGGCAGCAACACGACCCATCCGAATCGTCCTGACAAACACCCTGCAGCTCAGCCAGGTGCCGCCTGAATTCCGCGGCCTGCTGATGGAAAAATTGAAATTTCCCAACCCCAAATGGATGGAGAATCACCGGCTGGGCCGCTGGAACCGGGGAACCCCTCAGGAACTGCGCTTTTATGATACCGTCGGCAAAGACGGGCTGTGGATACCCCGGGGCTATATCCGCCATTTAATCGATATGTGCCGGCAGCAGGGCATACCATTTGAACTTGAAGACCGGCGGCAGAACCTGGCCCCGGTGCAGTTCGGCTTTACGGGCAAGCTGCGTGCGTTTCAGCAGAAGGCTGTCCGTGACATGCTGGCCAAGGAATTCGGGACCCTGAGCGCACCCACCGGCTCCGGCAAGACCGTGATCGCCCTCTATCTGATCGCCCAGCGCCAACAGCCGACCCTGATCGTTGTGCACACCAAAGACCTGGCGTTTCAGTGGATCGACCGGATTGAATCTTTTCTGAAAATACCCCCTGACGAAGTCGGCCTCATCGGCGCCGGCAAAAAAACCGTCGGACAGACGATCACCGTTGCGCTGGTCCAGAGCCTCTACCGCTGCGCTGCAGAGATCCGCGGCCGCTTCGGTCATCTGGTGGTGGATGAATGCCACCGGACCCCCAGCCGGACCTTTACGGATGCCGTCACCGAATTCAGCACCCGCTATATGCTGGGGCTCAGCGCCACCCCCTGGCGGCGCGACGGGTTGTCCAAGCTGATCTTCTGGCACCTGGGGGATGTTCACCATGAAATGAAAAAGGCCGAGCTTATCCAAAGCGGGGATGTGCTGGATGTGGAGGTGCGCTTTCGGGAGACCGATTTCAAACCGCACTTTGATCCGGTCACAGCCTACAGCAAAATGCTGTCGGAACTGACCGTCAATGACGCCCGCAACCGCCTGATCGCTTCGGACGTCGCCCAAGAGGCGGAAACAAGCCGGGGGGTTTGCCTGGTGTTGTCCGACCGCAAAAAACACTGCGAAACGCTCCAGGCGATTTTAAAGTACCGGCACAAGCTCTCCTGCGAGCTGCTCACCGGCGAGTTGAAGGACAGCGACCGCCAGGCCGTCCTGGAGCGTCTGAACAAGGGAGAAGTCCGGGTGCTCATTGCCACCGGCCAGTTGATCGGAGAGGGGTTTGATCACAAGGACCTGTCGACCCTTTTTCTGGCAACCCCCATCCGCTTCAGCGGCCGCCTGCTGCAGTATCTCGGCCGGGTCCTGCGTCCGGCCGCCGGAAAGGAAAAAGCCCGGGTCTATGACTATGTCGACACCCAGGTGGACGTCCTGACGGCTGCCGCAAAGGCCCGGCAAAGGGTTTACGCGCGACGGTGACAACAGTCTGCTATCGGAAGGGTTAATCAGATATATCCCAGGTTTTCTATATAAATGATGTCTTGGGAGGCTGAGGAGATATCTGGAACAAACAAACCGGCCCCTAACTTTTTCATCGCCTTCCAGCCTTTACGCCTCCCATTTTCTATAGCGTTGCGTAAACTCGGCAGGCCACCGACCACCTTGCCGGTCAACTCCACCCCCCGACGAATTGTGGTGCGGGGCTGAAACTCGATAAGCACAAACCAGATTATCGCAAAGGGCGGACTGACGAGTCCGAGAGTCACGGGGATCGCGACGCCGGTTAATTCGAAAATTGTCATCACAGATGCAACCAAAAGGATCAGGATATGAATCGCCTGTGAAAATTTTAGCGCTGAAAGTTCCGGCTTTGCCGGGTTCTCGGCGGGTAATGTGCTTTGCCGAACAGCGTAACGGTCGTAAAGCCATCCCGTCATGATGAGCGTCAGCGCCAGCATTGCTCCCGAAGGGGCAACGTCGCTCCACTTCAGCGTCGGAATGGCGAAAAGCACGACAATCATGCCGACATAAAAGGGCGACCAGCAGGAAGCGCTGGTGAACCCCTGAATCAGCGCCATCGCAACGCGCCGCTTGAGATGGAAATCCTTCTGCATCGGGGATAGATAACAGATATAAATTCATGTGTCAAAATCGGCCTTCTCCGCAGCCCGCTCTTCATTTCGCCTTGCGCCGATTATAGTTTCATTTCTGTCTCCTTACTCCTGCCTACTCCTTTCCCTGACTGCCTACTCCTTTCTACCTACTCCTTACTTCTTACTTCCCTGCCTTCTGTCTCCTGCTACTACTTCCACGCCTCCCAGCTTCCGAGCTAACTCTAACCACCTAATTTGCTTGTCAATATCAGCTACCAATTGACGCTAATCAGGACCTTCTCTTATGAATACGACACTACCAGTCGAACGGATCACCAGCACCCCAGGCCCGAAAGATTTGGGATGCCGTAGCCGGTGATCTTCAGGTGAAAATTCTCAACAACGTCTGGTGTGTCGACTGTCGAGAGACCACAGGCATCGGAAATGCAAGCGGAAAGGTGGAAAGGGGAATGCTGGTCTTGAGAGGGGTTTGCACCCGCTGCGGCGGGGAGGTGGCGCGGGTGATCGAAAATGAATAGAATTAGTTGGCAAGCGTCAAGCGCAGATTTATCCTGTTTACCCTGTTAAATCAGTTCCTGATTTTTATTTAACCGGGGTTAAATTCCGCAGGACATGTTTAACCGGGACTTGACCCCTTTAAAATTTAAAGCTTCAACCGAAACGCTTCTTATTTTTTCCTTTTTACTTTCTTATCAGGCTCTTTATTTCCGGCGATTTCTTTTTCCAACTCATTGAGCGGGGGGAGAATGGCAACTATCGCGCGACGCAAGGGGTCAAGATTTTTTTCAACGATTTGCCATACCTCAGCGGCGTTCACACCTTCATACTGATGAATCAGAACATCGCGGAATCCAGAGAGTTCTCTCCAGGGGATCGTCGGCTGTCCTTTTCGATATTCTTCAGGGATACGCTTCGCTGCTTCCCCGATAACCTCGAAGTTGCGAATAACAGCATCTTGAGTGCGGAGATCGTTCAAAAAGGCTTGCTTTCCGTCGGCCGTAAACTCCTTGATCCGATCGATCCTCTCCAGGATTTGGGCAAGATATACTCTGGAATCCTTTTTCATAATGGTTTGGCCTCTTTCAGGATTCGTCGACGCAGAAGCCAATAAAGCCCATCTTCGGAAACCACGTCCACCTTAATTCCGAGCAGATCCTTCAGGTCCAAGGCCAGTGCACTCAAATCAAGCAGGCTCCGACCATCTTCCATCTTCACCAAAAGGTCGATGTCGCTCTCGGGACCTGTCTCGCCCCTGGCTGCGGAACCGAAAATTCTTGGGTTTCGTGCGCCATGCTTTGCGGTCAAGATCATGACTGCCTTACGCTTTTCTTTTAGTAATTTTTCAATTTTTATCTTGCCTTTTTGCATCTCACTTACGCCCTTTGCCCTGCAATCGTCACATTTTTGCTCAGCGTTACTTTAAATAAACCATATCTAACTGAAAAAGCAAGGCATATTTAGATTGTCACCAGAAAAGTCCTAACCCATGTCCATTTGATCGAAAGCATCCTCTCAGCCTGCTGCCTACTCCTTTTTTAGACTGTTTTTGTTTCATCGTACCCGGTAGGGCGTTTTGAGCAAAATACAGGATCCTATTCAAGCAGCGTCTCACCTTTTCGCCCGGCCGGGTTTTGAATTATCAAGGTTTTACAGTAATTAAAGATTGGTTATTTACTTGTTTACGGACGTCCCCCTGATTTAACCTGATATGCGTATCCAAGAACACGAGGAGGCTCCGGCGTGCACGATACACTTTTCATCAATGGACAGAACGAATGGGTCGCAGGGCTTTTCGAAAAAGGTGCTCCCGCGGGGTACACGGCAAAGTGGGTGTTCAAGAAAGCGCCGGACGAGGACAAGCTCCCGCTGCTGAAGAACGCGGAGTTTTTGGTGCTGCATCCCGCGGTGATTTCAGGGGAACTCATGCGCTCCGCCGGGAAGCTGCGCCTGATCCAGCTCCTCACCGCCGGGTATGACGCGATCGTTGTCAGCCTCGCCGGTGAGCTTGGGATTCCCGTCGCTACCAACGGCGGTGCGAATGCGTGGGCCGTAGCCGAGCACACGGTTGCGCTCTTGCTATCTTTGTACAAGCGCCTCACCCATTGCGACCGTTCGGTGCGCGAAGGGAACTGGCGCAGGCCCATCACCGGCTTCAACACCTTCGAGGTGGTGGGCAAGACCCTGGGGCTGATCGGCGCGGGCAAGATCGGCCGCAAGGTTGCCTACCGCTTCGCCGGATTCGAGGCCAAGATCATCTACTTCGACGTCGTTTCCGCCCCGGACATAGAGAAGGATCTCGGGGCACGCCGTGTGGCGACCGTCGAGGAGCTGCTCCGGGAGGCGGACATCGTGAGCCTCCACGTTCCGGGCACGCCGGAGACCCATCACATGATCAATAAAGAAACCCTGTCGATCATGAAGCCCACGGCCGTCGTCCTCAACACGAGCCGGGGCTCCGCCATCGATGAACCGGCGCTGGTCGAGGCGCTCCAGCAGAAGAAGATCCTCGGCGCGGGGCTGGACGTGTACGGTAAAGAGCCGATCGACAGCGGCAACCCGCTGCTCGAGCTCGAGAACATCGTCTTGACGCCGCACACCGCAGGGCATGCATACGAGGGATGGTTCCGACGCATCCGGTTTGCCTGGGAGAACATTCAACGCGTCGTGGCAGGAAATCCGCCCGAGTCCTTGGCAACGAAGGAAGATTGAAAGCAGGACAATAGCTGCCGGAAGCTATGCGCTTTTTTAAAAAAATAAACTGGGTATGCAGTTAACTCAACCGCCCACTATATGTAGAGGGTTACCTCCAATAATCATTTGGCGCGACACAG
>JARGFK010000052.1 GCA_029211065.1 Desulfobacterales bacterium | reverse complement strand
GCAACAGGGTGTCTTGGCTCCTCCATAACCGCATACTACACCATGTGGTCGGTTGAGTAAAGTGCATACCCACTTTTAAATAATTTCCCAGTTTACCAGACAATAAGCCCAATGCCTATTCCTAAAAAACAATCAAGAATTTCGTGCTCAAATCTGGTTAGAAGTACCAGATAACAATCAATCCTGAAAGAGAAAAACCGGCATATCAATGGGGGTTGCTTTGCCGTGATTTTTGAATCAAGGTCGGCGGCTTAATGGTCTTATGTAATTTTTTTTCATCTTGACAAAACAGCAGCCAGACCTTTTTAGTTTTTTTGGTAAGACCAATAATCTATTAAATTCATAGCAGTATATTTTAATGAATGTCAAGTAATTTTTAATCAAACAATATCAAATAAATATATATGATATTATTACATTTTATGTTTAATTGACTTTTTTGAGGTGCCACGTGCAACATTGTATGACCTGCAGTGAATGTGATAATAATTTTTCGATGGAATCAGAGGCTGTATCAACCGTTATTCGATATAATCCACTGTTGAGCTGAATCGATCCACAGCTAAAGTCCGTATAAAAAAGTCCGTATAAATCGGTTCTTTGAGAGAATGCGTTTGATCTCTTTAGCGAATATTGACGGCTATGGGTTTGATCAAATGGTAATATGGTCAGTCCATCTAAATCCCACTGGTCGGTGCTGTGCTTTCCGTTTTACGGTTTCGCCGCTTGATACTGGTGGCCGGTATCTCCGATTTACTTTCGGGGTTCATCTGGTTACGTATCCGTCGAATGTCCGTCCGATCGGGTTTAAAGGGAAAATTGCGGATATTCGGACCGGGCCTGGAATTGCCGAAAGGGCGGTTGCAGGCCACCTGACCGTCATTTCCGGTGCAGCCGCTTGTTTCAAAGGGACGGCCCGAATCGATGATGGCGTCAATTTCGCCGGTCGGTAGCCCGAAAGACTCTATTTGCCCATCCGGTGAGAAAGAAAAATCCGTAATGTGCCTTGCCTCTGTGTCAATGATATAGCGCGCTATCTGGATGCGGCGATACTGATCCATGGGCGGCGGCAGAAGTCCTTCCAAAGCCAGGGCGGACGATTCTTCCGGAAAGAATGAAAACAGGTGGGTGTTGCCGCCCATATCCTTGGCACGCTGTATTACCGCAGACATCTCTTTTTCGGTTTCACCCATTCCCACCATCAGATGGGGTCCGGCGTTTCCTTTGCCGAATATCCGTATGGAATCCGACAGGCATTGCCAGTAGATCTCCCATTTATGGGGACCCCCAACACCGGTTCCCCGGAATTTGTCAAACAGCTCCGGTGTCGCCAGGTCAATGGCGACACCGATTTTATCGGCCCCGGCAGCCTTAAAATCCGTTAGATCTTCCGGTTTCAGGATGGTGGGGGATATCAGCAGGGAAACCGGAACGTCTAAATGGGACCGCAACCGGCTGCACACGGTTTTCGTGTCTTTGACCGCGCGTTTATGGGTGACCATGGAGATGCATATTCGCTTGACGCGATCCCGCCTTGCAGAAATGCGCGCAATGATTTCTTCCAGACGATAGGTCGGCCATGTGACGCGGATGAAGCTCTTGCCGTCATAGGAACCGGGTCGTTTTTGGGAAAGACCGCAATAGGCGCATCGCGCCCGGCAGCCTTCATCGTATGTTAACAATAGATTAATGCAGTACAGCTTTGCATTGCGATAGAAAAGTCCCTGTTTAAAATCCAGTGTCATGGCTGCGGCCAGACTCATGCGCATGTATTCAGGGCTTTCTTTAGATTGTGTCGTGGTCATTTACTTTTACTCCGATAATTAAGTTCACGGTTCAAGGGTTTACGGTTCAAGGGTTCACGGTTCAAGGGTTCACGGTTCAAAGGTTCACGGTTCAAGGGTTCACGGTTCAAGGGTTCACGGTTCAAGGGTTCACGGTTCAAGGGTTCACGGTTCAAGGGTTTACGGTTCAAGGGTTCACGGTTCAAGGGTTTACGGTTCAAGGGTTCACGGTTCAAGGGTTCACGGTTCAAGGGTTTACGGTTCAAAGGTTCACGGTTCAAAGGTTCACGGTTCAAAGGTTCACGGTTTAAGGGCTCGAGGGTTCGGGATTCAAGAGTTAACGGATCAGCGTTTAGAGTTTATGAATTTTCTCGCTATCTTCCCAGAATCAACCTTTTAATTTTCTTGTTCTTAACCTTCTTAACCGTGAACCCAGAACCCCTGAACCGTGAACATTGTTTATTTTTCTTTATTGCGCTCCTCGTAATTTTTGAGATAGTTGATAAATCCGCGAACCGCAGCGCGGGTTTTCCTGGCCTGCTCATAGACATCTTTGAATTCTTTGAGCGATATATAGTTTTCATCCAAGGCGACATAGAGTTCGCTTTGAACCTCCGTGCACGATCGTTTTGAATATCGCAAAAATCGAATAAACTCGGCATTCGTTTCGGCATCGAAGCCTTCGGCAATATTGTGCATGGATGAGCCGGACGCTTCTTGTATCTGGCTTTTCAGACCATAGTCCTTGGCGAATTTAGGTTTCTTTGTGAGGGCATACACTTTGCGTGTCAATTCACGTGCCAGTCGCCAAGCTTCAATATCTTCAAATCGGTCAATTTTCATTGTTCTTCAACCTTGAACCTTGAACCGTGAACCCTACTCATACAAACATCCAGTCATCTATTTCCTCCACCCGCCTGGTTACCGAACAACAGGTGGGTTGATAATGGATCTTCAGGTTGTAATTTTTGGCGTGGGCCACGGCTTCTTCGGACGGCAGGGCCATGCGATTGACACCGGCATCGATTGCCAGGATTTCCAGGTCGGTGTTCCCTCTCTGGCGGGCGCAGCCCAGACTGATCTTAACCTGCGGCATTTTAATGCGGGTTTCAGCTATGATTTCGGCAACCGTTTCGGCATCTAAAGGATTCGTGTGCCAAAGGGGTGTGCCGGGAATTCTCATCAAAGAAACGACAACAACCTGTTCGACCCGAAACTGTGATATCATTTCCGCCGCTTTCTTTTCCCCTTTGATCTTGCCGTAGTGCAGCCCGCAGACAATGTGGGGTATGATGGCCAGGCCGGCGCGATGAAGCGCTTCCAGGGAATCATAAATGCGTGAAACGCCGAAGTCTACATGGTAAATATCTTTAAGGGTTTGATCATCGCCGACAACATCGATCAGGGCTTGATCAACCCCGGCTTCTTTCAACGCCAGGGCGGTTTGAAAATCAATGAGACCGCTGTGGATCGAAATGAAGAGGCCTGTCCGGGATTTAATTTGTTTGACTGCGGGAATAAAAGCGTCCCACGGCAAGCGGCCGTTTAGATCGCAGCCGCCGCTGATTAAGACGCCGACCGTTCCGTTTTTTTCGAGCTGAAGACATCGTTCCAGCAATTGCTCGGGGGAAACGGCCGGGATCATGGGTTCCAATATTTTAGATCGGCAATGGTCGCAACTAAGCGCGCATTGGCTTCCGGTAATGGAGATGGCCGGATATCTGCCGGTCTGATTGTTGGATATGAACATTCCGGGCAGGTAAAATATGATTTCGCGGCCCAGGTATTTCCAGGACAAATCCCGCGCTCTCTTTAATATGCCGCTAAGTTCCCGCATAGTATTCCTTGAATGCGACCCAGCAGTTTTTCAGGATGTTGTCGAGATCGTCCCAGCGGGATTCCATTTGCTGCCGCCGGCTGACGGCCCGCTGCATCGAGTCTCCGAAGAGATTCCGATATTCAGATTCATAGCCGGACAACACCTGCAGATTCTTTTCTTGAATTGCCCGGGCCGCCCAGGTGCCGGCCATCCGGCCGGCGGCTACCGCCGGGAATATACCGGCGCCTGTGATGGGGTGGGTATGGCCAGCGGCATCCCCAGCCAGCAGAACATTGCCGTGAACGATTTTTGAAACCGGTCCGGCCGGGATCCAGCCGGTTATGCGCCCGGAAGGGTTTGCCACTATTTTTCCTGCACGGCTGCACTGGGATGTAAAATATTCCAGAAGTCGTCCCAGGGGCGGCGGCCGGCGGCCTTTTTTCTTAATGCCCAGTCCCAGATTGGCCTGATCGCCTTTGGGGAACAGCCAGGCGTAGCCGCCATAGAAATCTTTGCTGAAATAGACTTCGGTAAATTCAAGCCGGTGTTTCAGGGGGACCCGAATCTGAATGGCGCGGATCAGATCATGGTGGGCGGCGCCGATCCATTCGGCAACGGTTGACAGAGGACCGTCGGCGCCGATAATGATTTTCGCTTTAATTTTTAAAGGGGGGCGGCCTTTGGGTTTGATAATGACGTCATCTCCATTTTGGGATACTGCTTTTGTGTTCAGCATGAGGTGGGCGCCGCTGTCGCATGCCGCCTGGACAAGCGTCTGATCGAATTGTTCACGATTAATGATGAATCCCGGGGACAGCGTTTCTTTTACTTCCCGGCCGGCAAGGAATGTTTTCATTCCCCGAACCGGTTGAACCAGATATTTCCGGCCGATATTCAGTTCGCCCACCAGCAGGGCAGGGATGTATTCGGCGCACTGCACCGGCAGCCCCACCACCGCACGGCGCTCAATCATCAGTACCTGCAAATTCGGGCGGGCGGCTGCAGCAGCGGCGGAGGCACCGGCCGGGCCGGCGCCCACCACAAGGATGTCACAGATAGCTGATGATGGCATGTCACTTGACTTCATTTTTACAATTCACCTTCAACCTTCGATTTCGTGTATTTAGGCTGAAGACTGAAGGTGGATTAGGTTGAAGGAAGGACAATTGAAACCTTACAGCCTTCAGCCTTTATACCTTCGACCTAAATTTCATCCAGCAACATTCAGAACGGTATTCAACAGGTCTAAATTCAAATGGGTCTGACTTTCAAACGTTCCGGCGTAGGCCTGTTTGGCCTGGTCCAGTTCGTAGCAGGTCGTGCTGTCGATTTCGAGCAAAATACCCGGAACCCCTGCGCGTTCAAAGTCATCCGCGTGTTTATTAAAAAATGGACGGCAACAGCAGCCGACAAAAGCAGACACGCCCGCGCTTTTCATTTTGTGCAATTCTGCCATCAAATCTTCAAAACTGGTAATGTTGACGATTTTCATTTTTTTCGCCCTGCCCATGTCTGATGCCGTACCGGTGGAGCAGTCACCGCAGGCGCGGCACCCTTTTTCATAGCGCAAATCACATTCTTTATCCTTGGCGCAGTAAGGGAGCAGCAGAACCGAAGGCCTTTTTGCCACGATTTCTTCAAAGGAGGCGTTGCAAACCGATATCTGATTGCAGAATTCCAGGGGGATATTGAACTTGGTTATTTCAACTTTCTCAATGGCTTGATCCAAAGGCTTGATAAAATCCCGGTAACCCATTCCGGGAATGACGATGCGACCTTCATCAAAAAACTGTTTGATCCTGTCGTGCAGAAGCGCCCGGTCCAGTCGCAGCCCTCTCAGGCGGGATTCCAGGTCAAACAGGGCCCGGGTCGGGAAAGAGAGAAAATCGCCGGTGATAAAAATATTTTTTATTTTTTTTTGGGGAAGTCCGACGATGATGGTGAAGCGAACCATGCCGGCTTCGGCTTTGTAGGCCGCCTGAATGACGTCGCTGCGTTTAAATTTGGGTTTTACGAAATCAATCCATTCGGACGATCGGTAGTAATTCACCTTTTTGTTGAAATGATCTTCTTCTTCCGGGGTCAGCCCACCCGGCCTGAATTCGACCCCCAGCTCCGCTGCGAAGCCTGCCAGAATAGCGGATTTAATTTTATCAAGGCCGGGGGTATAGCCGAGCTCCCAGTTCAGGCAGGTGACCCGTTCCTTGACCGAATCGATTTCCTTGGCTTTCAATTTTTCAACGGGAATTTTGAGGCTCTTCAGCATGGTGTCCACATCAAAATCCACCAGCATGGTTCCCTGAAACAGGAAAGCGCCGTCCGACTCGGTGCCGCCGGTGCCTGAGATTTTGCGGCCGTTGATCTCAATATCGTTGCGGGGCCGAAAACTGGATTGGAGGCCCAAACGCCCCAGGGCGGTAACCACCGGATTGCACAGGGTTCGGAAAAGTTTGGCGTTGGGAATGGTCAGGTTGAAAAAAGACTTGTCGCAAATGACTTCCCATCCGAGCTGGTTTTCGTCAAAAAAAATTGCGCCGCCGCCGGTGATGCGACGATTGATATGGATGCCTTCACGCCGGCAATAATCCACACGGATCTCTTCCTCAACAGACTGATGAAATCCGGTCAGGACCGCCCGGGGTGAAAACTGCAGAAAGTGAAGGGTGTTGGGTGTCTGGCCCAGGCCTTTCAACTCCACAAGGGTGTCATCCAGCGCCATGTTTTCGGCGGCCGTCATGGGCGGGGTATCCAGCAGGCGCCAGGTTGTCATCCGTCATACTCCTTAAATCGATTTAAAAACATTGAAGCGTTGGGTGGCCGGAAATCAGACGTCATGTTGAAATGCTTGTTGTCCGTAGTCCGTTGTCAGTTGTCGAATGCAACCGAATCAAGGGCTCATGTATTTGGCAACGGACAACGGACGACAATCAACGGACCCTGTCTTTTCTTCAGCGCTTTAACGCTCGATGAATCAACTGCGTAATGTCCATGACCTGCAGCGGGACTTTATTTCTTCTGACATAGGTCGTCATGGCGCGGACGCATTGCTGACACGAAGTGACGATCGCCTGGGCGCCGGTTTTCAAGGCCTCTTCAATTTTATTTTTGGCGATATCTCCGGAAAGGGTTGCGTCCATCATTTCAAGATTGCCGCCGCCGCCGCAGCACTGGCAATTCTCGCGGTTGTGCTCCAGTTCCACAAATTTAACGCCGGGAAGGCTGCGGATAACGTCGCGGGGTTCGTCAAAAACCCGGGCCCCCCGTCCCAGGTCGCAGGGGTCATGATACGTGACCGTTAATGCGAGCTCCTTCAGCGGTATGGCGCCGCTCTTGAGCAGTTTGATCAGGAACTGGGAGGCATGGGCGATTTCGAATTCAGGGGGGTAAAACTCCCGCCACATCTGATAGCAGGATGGGCAGGCGAAGATCACGGTTTTCGCACCCCTTTCGCGCACAACCGCAAGATTGTGATCCACGAATTCCCGGTGCAGTTCCTTTAAACCGGCGCCCAGCAGGGGAAATCCGCAGCACCATTCGTCTTCACCCAGCAGGGTGAAATTGACGCCGCCGGCTTCCAGGATTTCCGCCAGGGCCACGGGGATGTTCTGGGCCAGCGGAAAATAGGCCGCGACACAGCCCGTGAAATAAACCACGTCGGCTTTGGCGCGAATATAACCGTCTGCGGGGGTGTCGTCCATGTCCTCCACCCAGTCGGCGCGTTCTTCATTGTCTTCGGCAAAGACATTGTGGCTTTCGGCCAGGTTGCTGCGGATCATGTCAATTTTCTTGGGGAAATGATCGGAATGCACCAGATCCTGGCGCAGTGAAATCCAGAGGTCTTTTAAATGAATCCCCACCGGGCAGACTTCCTGGCAGTTGCCGCAGAGCGTGCAGCGAAAAACCGTGTCGCTGAAATCGTTCCATTCCTCGGGCGACGGTTCGGCCGACCGGAAAATTTTACGAAAGAGGCCGATCCTGCTTTTTAAAATCTGCTGCAGGCCTTTCATGCGGTATACCGCCGATAGCTTGCCTTCTTTGGAGGCGGTCACTGCCGGGCATATGTCGGCACACGCCTGACAGTTGGTACAGGCCTTCATTTCAAGCAACTGCCGCATGCTGTAGTCCTGGTTGGCCATTCTATTTCTCCTGGGCGTACTTTTCAATATCTGCCAGGACCCATTTTTCAACGGCGTCTTTCCCGTGAATCAGATTATTCAGTTCCGACAGGTCTTCCGGTTTGATTTTAAACAGCCAGCCCTTGCCGTAGCAGTCCTCATTGATGAGTTCGGGATTGGTTTCCAGCGCTTCGTTCACCGCCGCCAGTTCACCGCTGACCGGGGCATAGACCTTGCCCAGCCACTTGCCGGATTCCATCTTGGCGAATTTTGCACCTTGCTTAACCGCTTTGCCTTCACTGGGCAGCTGGATGTAGACGATCTCACCGGCCATTTTCTGGGCAAAATCGTCCATGCCCATAACGATCAGGTCGCCTTCCTGTTTGACCCAAAAATGATTCTGTTCGTAATACAGCTCATCCGGCAGATTGTAGCCTTGAATTTCCATGCGGTTCCTCCTTTTGGTTTTTCAATGATCCGTTTTCTTCCAGCAGTTCAATAATAAACTGGGTGGTCGTATAGATTTCGAATGGTTGTTTCCGTAATTTGGCATTGACAAGATTGTGAACACACGAATTGCATTCCGTCAAAACCACTGCAGCGCCGATTTCATCAACCTCGGTCAGGCGGCGCCGGGCCATGGCGATGGAGTTTTTGGCGTAAGCCCCGCGCACGCCGCCGCCGGCGCCGCAGCAGAGCGCGTCCACCCGGCTATGGGGCATTTCAACAAAATCGGGCGCAATTTTTTTGATGGTCTCCCGCGGGTCATCATAAATTTCACAGTGTCGACCGAGATCGCAAGGATCATGGTAGGTGACTTTTTTGTCGGTGCTGACCCCAAAATCAAAATCTTTCAGAAACTGCGAGATATGCAGGATTTTGATTCCTTTATCCAGGAGGGGTTTATACTGCGGCCGGTTGATGAACGTTCGGTAGCAATAGGGGCATCCGGTGAGGATCGTCTCGGCGCCGGTGGCCAGGATACGGTCCATATTGGTTCCCACATGGTCTTCATTGATGCTGAAGCCGACGTCTTCCAGGACCCCGCTGCAGCAGACTTCATCGATCAGGGTGTAATCAACGTTCAGGTGGTCCAGCAGTTTAAGGGTGGATTCGGTTGCGTCTTCTTCGCGAAAGGCGCCCACGCATCCGATAAAATACAGATACGGGGCTTTTTTATTTTTTGCTCTTTGAAAGTCGGCGGAGGCTGCCTCGGCATAGATGTTGGTATGCTTTTTCAAAACGTCGTTCATGCCGGTAAACGCCGGGTGGCAGGAGCCGATGTTGACCATGTCTTTTCGGACCTGCTTGATGATTTCCGGTACGTTGACCCCCGACGGGCAGTTCTTATAGCAGTTTGCACAGGTCGTGCACTGGAACAGGGTCTCAATCAGCTCATCATTGAGATCTATTTGTCCGTCCATGACCTCTTTTAAAACCAACATTTTGCCGCGAGCATTATAGGCGGGCCGCAAGGTAGCCCCAAAGACAGGGCAGACCGCCTGACAGAATCCGCAGCGCGAACATTTCAATACCTGTTCGCGATATTTTCGTGAAAAATCGTATTTCGCTTCCATTTACACCTCCAGCGCCATCTTGCCCGGGTTGAGAATATTATTCGGATCCAACATCTTTTTAATCGAACGCATGACATCCATTGCAGCCGCATCATGTTCCAGCGTCATATAAGGCGCTTTTTGCATACCGATGCCGTGTTCACCCGTCAGGGTTCCCCCCAGGCGGAGCGCCAGTTCAAAAATTTCGGCACTGGCGGCTTCCTGATCTTTAACCTGCTGGGGATCATAACCGTCGAACATGATTTGCGGGTGCAGGTTGCCGTCGCCGGCATGTCCGTAAGAGGCGATCATGATATTATGTTTTTTCGAGATCGCTTGAATGCCTTTGAGCAGGTCGGCAATTTTGCTCATGGGAACGGTGACATCTTCCAGAACAAAATGGGTCTTCATGCGGGCCAAAACACCGTATGCCGATTTTCGGGCGGCCCACAACTTGCCGGCTTCTTGGGCGGTTTTGGCCTCTTTGATCTGGCCGGCATGATTCTTTTTAAAAACACCGATTACTTTATTAATCTGATATTCGGTTTCGGCCTGGGTATAGCCGTCCGTTTCCGCCAAAAGGATGGCGTCCACCTCGGGCAGATCCAGGTCGGTATTCTGGTTGATGGCCATGATCAGGTCGCGCCCCATGATTTCCAGAACGCTGGGGATAATCCCGCTGTACATGATTTCACTGACGGCCCGGCCGGCATCCACCAGGTCGTCGAAGGTCGCCATGGCCATACTGGCGGCGGTTGTTTTGGGGTTGATTTTGAGCGTGATTTCGGTAACGACGCCCAGGGTTCCCTCGGAACCCACAAAAATCTTCGTCAGGTCATAACCGGAGACGCTTTTCATGGTTTTTGACCCGGTTCGCATGATGCGTCCGTCCGGTAAAACGATCTGCAGGCCCAGAACATAATCCCGGGTGGTTCCATATTTTGCGCCCTTGACGCCGCCGGCATTCGTGGCGACATTTCCTCCCAGGGTGGAGACCTTGCCGCTGGCCGGATCAGGCGGGAAGATAAACCCGTATGGCGCCAGCGCTTTTTCAAGGGCGGCGTATACCACCCCGGGCTGTACTATGGCCAGCCGGTCTTCAATACTGATTTTGACGATATTGTTCATGTGGTTCAGGTCCAGCACGATCCCGCCCTTAGCCGGCACCGCCATGCCGGCCAGGCCGGTGCCGCCGCCCCGGGGGATGACCGGTATGCGTTCACGGTTGGCCAGTTTTAAAATTTCCGATACCTGCTCGGCGGTTGTGGCCCATACCCCGCACAATGGCCGGTGGTGGTGTTCGGAAGCGTCGTAGGAGTACGACACCATATCAATCAGGCTGTCGGTATAATTGGGTTCGCCTACGATATCAATCAGCGCCTGTTTTAATTTTGCGTCCATTTAAATATCCTTCTTTATTGTTCCTCAGGGAATGCGATAAAAACCCTCGCCTTCGGGCAAAGACTTTCGTTCGATTATTATCCCAAAAGGGGTCAAGGGGTCTGTAAACTTGTCTGAATGGTTTTCACTCGAACCCTTGAACCCTTGCATCCTTGACCCCCTCAAGTTTATCACCTTAAGGCGATAGTAATTTATTAAATACGTTATCCGGGCGAGCCGGATAGCAGTTCGTATGTAAACTTGTTTTCACCACTCAGCATTTTAGAAACCTCGCATCCCCTGGCGGAATTAAACAGAATGGTTCTTTCACGCGGGGTCAGGTTTTTTCCCAGATCAATCCGGATGTCGAAGTTTGTTGACCAGGATCTGCCGGCACGAATCTCATAGCTGATGCGGACATCAACAACATCCAGACTGATTTTTTTATTGTCTGCAACCGCAGCCATGGTCAGGACCATTCAGCTTCCCAGTGCGCCCGCAACCAGCCCAACCGGGCAATGATACGGTTCATCATTGATGTCCCGGCGGGAAACCCGGATGGATCTGCCGCCCATTTGAACCTCGGCCTGTCCGTCAGCCAATCGAATGTGGGCCGAATTATCGCGCATAGGTGCTTTTCCTGCCTTTCCCGGTAAGACTCCCGTCAGGTTTTTTGGGTATGTCCTGATTCCGATAACGTTCGCATCGCCAGGGTAATCGGTGCGATAACCATGTGAATGAGACGGCTGAACGGCAGATAAGCGACAAACACGCCGGTAACGATTGCGTGCAGATACCATATATAACCGTAAAAATCCGTTATACCGGCGGCGCCGGAAAACAGCAGGCTGATGCCATAGCCTGCAAACGCATATCCGGAACCGTCCGGCCAGCCTGTCATGGCAATGCGCAAGGCTTCCAGGATAAAACCGACAATGACAATTCCACCGATCAGGCTTAAGGCCAAGCGGTCCTGGCCGGGCAGATTCGGGGGCAGGGATGTCTTCCGCTGAAGGCCCCGGATAAATGCCATGGCTACTCCCAGCAGGATCAGGATGCCGCTAAGATCAAACAGAAAGGCGGTATAGGGATGGTTTTTGTCCAGCATAAACCAGAGGGATGACCACTCCGGTTTCCATGATGAGGCCAGCAGCGCCGTCAAGCCCCAGCAAAACCGGAAACCAAAAGATAGAAAAATAAAACTGTGGATCAGCCAGCGCCAGGCGGATTTATGATAAAGGCGTCTTTGCAGCAGCACATCCAGGAAGAGGGCCTTTAAAATTACAGAGATCTTGGGCGAAAAAACGGCTTTGACGGCAGCCATGATCAGGTGAAATATTTTTTGTATCACACCGGCCTGGGTCCGGTCGGGGATGCTTCCGGTGAGCACCACCGAGAACATCAGGGCCAGACCGGCGGCAAAAATCAGCAGGGCAACAATGCTGACGGCATCAGCTGCAGAGAATGTGGCTGCGTGGCAGGGCATGCACAAAAGACTTTTGGCCGGCAGCACCATCGCCGCCGCACCGATTTCATTTTTACTGATATGACAGCGCCGGCACGACGCTTTGTTATCATTACGCTCCATGGCGTGGATTGTCAGCGGCGTTCCCAGGAGGCGCTGTTTATGCCATAGCACTTTTTTGGATTGAGGGTCACGGGACGCTTCAACGTTATTCAGATGGCAGGCCTGACAACTCACCAGGGAGTGAGCGTCATGCGCCGTCTTTTCATTATGGCGCACGTGGCACTGCAGGCAGTCGCCCTGTACTTGATCGGCATGATTGAAGGCTGCGGCCCGGGGATGACAGGCCAGGCAGGCGACCTCGGCATGGGGCACGGATTGATAGGACCCGGGGTCTATCAACGGAATTATTTGAGCGGCAACCGCCTGGGTCCGGGTTCCGGTCTGGGCATGACAATGGAAACAGAAAGCCGCTATTTTGTGCGGTTCGTCGGTTTCGCTCAGACCGTGGCAATCCATACAGAGACGGTCCGCTTTTGATAAGGAATCCTTATCGGCCGCAACTGTCTCAGCCGATTCCTGACCGATGGGGAGCTGGTAGTGGGGGTTATGGCACTGAATGCAGTTTTCATATTTTTTGGGGTCATCGGCTTTTTGGGAGCCGTGACGGCCTTTGTCCAGTGTTTCCTGAACGGTGTCATGGCAGTTCATGCAGTTGTCGGCAGTGAAAAAATCCGACAGTTGCCTGTTGACCTTGAGCGGATCGGGATGAAGTTTTTCAGCGGCGATATTCTCATGACAATCCTGGCAGGAAATCTCCCGATGGACCGAGGCTGAAAATTTTTCAAAATCAATCAGCCAGGAGGCATCAGTAACCGTCGGCAATGCCATCAGCAATAATATGAACAAGGCAAGTAGTGTCTTTTTCATAATCCTGTCATCGCCATTGGAATCGCATACGGCCCTTCGTCGATAAACGCCATGGTCGGTGTGCGGCCTTTGAACTTCGGGTGTGTGGCGGCGTAAATAACGGCATTCTGGAACATGGCGGCAGCTTTTTCCTTATCGGAACGAAACGCGGTAGCCGGATCGATGAATTGATATCCGTTCATCCCCGGGATGATCTTGTAGTCCTTCTCGGGGATCTGTGTGGCGCAGTAGATCAGACCGTCGGCGCCTACCTTGCGGATGGGTTTTCCCCACATCTCAGGCTCCCATTGGTCTTTGGTAAAGACCCAGTCCGGATGCTGCAGCATGGAGATGTAGCCGTCCGGTCCCAGAATTTTAAACAAATGCAGCAGGGTCTGGTATTCTCTGGAGCCGATGGGTTCCTTGTCCACATTGTTGGCAACCATGACGATAAAGCCGTTTTCCTTGACGGCCGGGATGGCGCCCACGGCGCTTTTCACACTCTGATAATGATCCCGGCCGACATATCCGCCATGCGTCAGGATAATGTCGTACGGTTCTTTGATGGGGATTTGAACAAATTCCTTCATGGCTTCAACAGCCGCCTGATGGGCTTTAATCAGATCGCCCCCGAAAACGCCGGTAATGCACAGGGTGTTGTCGAGGGTGGTGCTGATCATAAAATCAACCCCGACGGTTTGGGCCACCTCAATGGCCTCTTCGTGGCACGGGTTTCCTTCCAAGACCAGGTTGGTGGCGTTGGGGTGTTCCAGAAATTCAACGCCATGAAATTTTTGAATGGTTTTGGTGTTCGTCAGGGCAGGGCAGACCGCTTTACGGCCGCCGGAGACGCCGGTCATAAAATGGCTCTCCACCAGTCCGGTGACGATCTTGATGTCGGATTCGAAGAAAATTTTGTTCAGATAAACATCGGTTCCCCGGCTGGTGTGGGCCGCCAGCACCTGGGTGGATAAGTCTTCGCAGTCATGATCCACAATCCGGTAATTGTCCACGATTTCCCGGCCGTACATGAAAATTCGCTCCTCAGGGGTGCTGGGGCGGTGCATGCCGTTGCCGATGACGATGACAATGTTGCTTTTTTTCACGCCGGCCTTTTCGATGATTTCCACCAGGGGTAAGAGGACGCCGTTTTCGCCTTTATAGGGGACCGGCCGGGTGATGTCGGAAACGGTGATGCAAACCGACAGTTCATCGGCCGGTTTCGCTTTCGATCGAATGATTTCCGGCAACGTCGGCGATCCGATGGGGTGGTTCAGGCTATGTGCAATTTCATCTTTAGAGCTGGTTAAACAGGGCATCCGTTTCATGTTCAGGGTGACGCAATTGGGCGGCACGGCAATATCCAGAAAATCCTTGCCGAATTCGACCTTGATTTTTTTCCAGTTTGAAACATCCGCCGTGCGGATCCTATCTGCTATTATTTTATCCATGATCACCTTCCAGAATTATAATCTTTGGGTTTCATCCTCCGCAGCTTGCTGCGCGTGGCAATCTATCATGCCAGTGAATGTGTTAGATACTTTAAAGTATCCAGGAGCCAGGAGTCAGAATCCAGAAGAATAGGGCTGATAAGAAAGTCGATTGTATGGTTTTTATTCTGTCTCCTAAATTCCGGCTTCTGAATTCTTGATACTCCGCTTATTCCATGGCTTCGACCACCAGTTCCGTCAGATCTTTTACCGCCAGTTCGGTTTTGGTGCGTTTGGCCCGCGTGGCCATGGTGCGCACACACTGCTGGCAGGCGGTAACCACCATTTCGGCGCCCACGCTTTGGATCGCATCGAGCTTCATCTGGGCAACCTGGGCGGAAAGATCCGCATCGGTCATTTCCACATTGCCGCCGCCGCCGCAGCAGACCGAAAACTTGCGGTTCATCGGCAGTTCAACAAAGTCGATCCCGGGAATCGCTTTGATAACTTCGCGGGGTTCCTCGTAAACGCCGGTGTTGCGGCCGAGGTCGCAGGGATCGTGATAGGTCGTGCGGATCTTGATTTCCTTTTTGAGCTTGATGCGTCCGGCTTTAATCAGTTGATTGATAAACTGGCTGGCATGGACCAGTTCGACGTCGGCGCCGTATTGATGTTTCCAGGTATGAAAACAGGAAGGGCAGGTAAAGACAACCTTCTTGGCGCCCACCTCGACAACTTTTTTCAGATTGTGCGCTTTCATCAGCTCCAGCTTTTCAGGCATGCCGGCGCCGATAAGGGGAAACCCGCAGCACCATTCATCGCCGCCCAGGATGGTGAAGTCGATCCCTGCTTTTTTCATGATGGTGGCCATATTGGCCGGGATTTTCTGCACCATGGGAAAGAAGGAAGCGACGCAGCCCACAAAGAAAAGAACTTCGGCCTTTTCTTTTTCAAAGTTTTCTTCGGGCAGGTTCTTGATCAATTCCTGCCACTCGGCGCGTTCGTCCTGATCATCGTCGGAAATGTTTTTCGTACCCTCCAGGGTTTTGACCAGGCGGTCGGTAATTTTAGGATAAAAGCCCTCGCCGACCTGGCATTCCCGATCACGGAAAATCAGCTCCTTGGTTTTAACGCTGGACAGGCAAACAGCCTCGCAGGCGCCGCAGCCCAGACAGGTAAAAATAGCGTTTTCAGTATCTTCGTTCAACTGCAGTTTATTTTCGATGGCAAAACGGGTGATGGCATTGCGACCCCGGGATGAGAAGGCTTCCTTCTTTTTGACCAGATAGGTCGGACAGCTGGGCAGGCAGAAACCGCACTTGTTGCATTTGGCGACTTTGTCATAGGATAATTTTTTTAACTGGACGATGTTCATATGAATTACCTCATACCATTATAAACGAAATAATTAAAGACCGCCGACAAAGCGTCCGGGAGACATGACGCCATTGGGATCCAATTGTTTTTTCAGCAGCCTCATGGCCACAAAATCGGAACCGGTTTCCCCCCAGATTTTCAGCTTCGGTTTCATGTCCGTCGGTGCATTCTGAATAACCGTGTTGCCGCCGGCCTTGCGGCTCAGCTGCAATAATTCTTCCAGAAAAACGGCCGATTTTTGCTTTAGAGCGTCGGCCGCTTCATCCATCAGAAGATTGATCAGACAGATGCCGCTGCCGGAATGCGCCTGGAGGGTATGCGGGATCTTGAGCGTGGTCAGGGCATTGTCCGTAAATTCAAGGATATCCTGCCATTGTGAAATACGGCAGTTGACTTTAGCCCGGATCAGGTTGCTGTCTTTCGCGTCGAGAACAGCGGCCTGATCACTGACGGCCAGCCAGAACTGCAGGTGTTTGTGTTCATCGAAAACGGCGTCGGCATCGGCGCCGTTGTTTTTGGCCAGCAACACCATTTCCCGCTCCATGCGGTCGACGGCCGGGGCGAAGGCTTCCAGGGAGAGCGCCACAACAAACCGGCCCGGCGAAAAATCCGGCGCACCTGTGAAATCGAGATGCCCATAAGCAGCCGCGTTCATGGTTTCAATTGCTGCGGGCAGGAGCTTGGTCTTCAGGATGCTTTTGACAAAACCATGGGCGGCGGCAAGGGAATTAAAACCGAAAAGAAGGGTTTCCATCTTTTCGGGCAGCGGCATCAGGCGAAACGTCATTTCGGTAATAATTCCCAGACTTCCCATGGAGCCGACCATGAGCTTGGAGACGTCGTAACCGGAAACATTTTTGACGGTTTTGCCGCCGGAGCCGGGCATGCCGCCCTGGGGGGTTACAAACCGGACGCCCAGGATGATGTCCCGCGGGAGATTGTACAAAAGGCGCCGGGGGCCGCTGGCGTTGCCGGCGACAACACCGCCGATGGTTGCTTTTTCGCTGCAGGGCGGGTCCAGCGGAATAAAGCAGCCGCTGTGGGAGCGGTCCGAGCAGATGATTTCATCCGGGGCGATATCCAGGTCTTCCAGCGGCAGGTAACAGCGATCCTCTTCAGTTGCCAGGCGGGCCTGGATGTCTCTGAGTTTGACCCCCGCTTCAACAGTGATGGTCAGATTCTGGGTGTCGACATCGAGCATGTGATTCAGGCGTTTGGTAGAGATCACCAGGTCCAGTTTTTCAGGAGGATTTCCCATCCTGATCTGGGAACCGCTGCCCCAGGGGACAATGGAGAGATGGTGCGCATTCGCAAACTTCACCGCGTCGGATACTTCAGTTGTATTTTTAGGGAAAATAACTGCAGCCGGCGTCAATCCGTCAATCGCGTATTGCGCGACTGTCGCCGCATCGGTTTTAACGAAATCCCGGCCTATTTTTTCCGATATATTTTTCAATTTTTCTGTTAAATCTGGCACGTGAAAACTCCTTGGTTTAGTCGCTAGGGTTTTTATCAGACAGCTATCTATGCGCTTTGGGCTGCCGGAATCATTTTGCCCGGGTTCAGGATATCATCGGCGTCAAAGGCGGATTTGATATCGCGCTCCAACTGGAGGTCGCCCGCGTTGAAAATGAAATGGGTTTCCTTGAGTTTTTCAAGTCCGACGCCATGCTCGCCGCTGATGGTTCCGCCCGCATCGACGCACAGTTTCAGGATTTCCGTTGAAATCTTGTGAACCCGCTGCAGTTCATCCGGATCTCTTTCATCGAACATAATCAGCGGATGCAGATTGCCGTCGCCGGCATGGAACACGTTGCCGATGGGCAGATTATATTTTTTGCCGATGGCGACAACCTTATTCAACACCTCCGGCAGCTTGGTGCGGGGCACCGTGCCGTCACAGCACAGGTAACTGGGGCGGACCTGACCCACGGAGCCAAAAGCGCCTTTGCGTCCGGCCCACAGGATTGCCCGTTCATTTTCGTTTTTTGCCAGTTTGACTTCACGGACGTTGTTCTTTTTGCAGATTTCCATGATCTTGAGGGCTTTTTCATCCATGCCTTCGGGCATGCCGTCCAGTTCGATTATCAGGACGGCGGCTGCATCCAGGGGATACCCGACCTTGATGGTCTCTTCGACGGCGCGCATGACGGTGTTGTCCATCATTTCCAGGGTGGCGGGAATAATCCCTTCGGCAATAATGGCCGAAACCGTGTTGGCGCCGTCCTCGATGGTTTCATATATTGCCAGCATGGTTTTAACGGCCTCCGGTGCTTTTTCCAGTTTCAGGATCACCTTGGTCACCAGGCCGATGGTGCCTTCACTGCCCACAAACAGGCCGGTCAAATCAAAGCCGGGATTGTCGCGCGATTCCCCGCCGCTTTGGATCACGGTGCCGTCAATCAGAACCACTTCAAGACCCTGAACGTGGTTGGAGGTAACGCCGTACTTAAGGCAGTGAGGGCCGCCGGAGTTTTCGCCGACATTGCCGCCCAGCGTGGAGACTTTCTGGCTGGCCGGGTCGGGCTGGTAAATGTACCCATCCTTCAGTATCCGGGTCTGCAGATCGAGGGTGATTACACCGGGTTCTGCGGTAGCCGTCAGGTTTTCATAATCGAGATTCAGAATGCGATTCATTCGTGAGAAGTGAAGGACAATCCCGCCCTTGGTCGGTATGGTTCCGCCGGTCAGATTGGTGCCCGAGCCCCGCCCCAGAATCGGAATTTTTTCCTGGTAAGCCAATGACATTATTTTAGAGACTTCTTCGGTTGAATCGGGCAGCACGACGACATCCGGCTTTCCTTTTTCCAGGGACGCATCATAGCTGTATAGGGCAAGATCCATCTCCGATGTGAGGACATATTCCGGGTCGACGATTTCTTTCAATCGTTTGGCCAGTTCCTGTTTGTCCATAAAAACCTCCCGGTCAAAATTGATTTTATTAATATAAATTGGGTATGTGTAAAAGGTGGATAACGTTCAGTTATTGCATGTTCTTTACTGATTCCAGATTGCCATCCCAGGCCGCCTCAAGGATCGGTCGCATATATTCATCCAGCAGGTCGGCATTGAGGGGAACGGGCATATTCCTCAGCTTCATATCAAGCTGGGGGTCCTTGGCTGCTGTGAGACAACGATCAATGTGCTTGGGATCGACCCCCTGTACCTGCTGCAGACAGGTCGGAAACCCTAAAAATGTGCTGAAATTGATCATGGCGCCGGCAACTGCCAGGCCCAGTTCCCGGCCGGACAAGGTGTCGATTTTTTCTTTGGTGTACCCATATTTTTGATAAATATGGCCGATCACACGCAGTTGCGCTTCGATGGCCGGCGCAAAAAAGACGGTGTAGTAGGGGTTCATGAGGGCACAGGCCCGACCGTGTGAAAGTACGTCGATCAAAGAAAAGCTGTTTAAATGCGCCCCGGAGGTCCCACCGACCATAATGGCATAACCGCCCAGGTCGGTTCCCAGCCCCAGCAGCGTTCTGGCTTCGGTATTGCCCGGATCTTTTTTTACTTGCGTGAGCCCCTTGATAATGAGTTCAATGCCCAGTTCGGCTATCTGCCGGGTCTTGTCTCGGACGTCAGGGGGTGCGCCGAAATATACTTCCAGACAGTGGGCAATGCCGTCGAGACCGCCGTCGAGGGTCAAATTCATGGGTTGGGTGATGGTGACATCATAATCAAAAACCGCCCGCGGCGGAATGATGGCTTCGTCGACAATCAGTTTCTTTTGCCCGGCCACCGGGTCGGTAATATTGGAATACTTGGTCAGATGCGCGCCGGAACTGGCCGCCATCATAATGGCGATAACCGGCATGATGCTGCGGTTTGAGGATTGACAGACGTTGCTGACCTGCCCGACACCGAAAAACGGGTCGATTTCAGGCTGAATATCGCCCAGACTGGCCAGCATGGCGGCGGCTTTGACTGCGTCTATGCCCGATCCGCCGTCCGCCACAACCAGCATCTCCGGTTTTTTATGCATGATGTGGCTGTGGATGCGATAGACATCCACAAATGGCGCATTGGCGGCGGCTGAACGGACTGAGCCCACAACGGTGACATTATTTGCCGTTAGTGAGTTTTGAATCCGTTCTTTGACGGGCTGGAACCACCTGAAGTTCAGCGGTCCGATGAACAGGGCTTTTTTTCCGAATTCAGACGCAAACCTGCCCGGCGCCTTGCCTAAAATGTCACTGCCGAAAGCGTAGGTATTTCCCTTGAATGTTTTTAACAGGCTTGCAGCCTGCTCCTTTAGATCGGACATAATAAGGTATCTCCTCTAACGGGTATTTATCGAAGAATAGGGGGCGGAATCCGTTATCAGGGGCGGGTGTCGATTCAAAGGGATCAGGGGTCGGGTGTCAGGGATCAGGAAGTACGCATTCAATGACCTATACTGCTCCCTGATAACTGGCCCCCGGCACCTGAACCCTGATCCCCGGAACCTGACACCCGGACCCTAATTCTTGTACCTATGCTTTTCTTTTGGCGTCTGCAGCTTTGATCTCTTCCATGGTGCGTAAAATTGTCAGGGCGTTTTCATATACCGGCGTGTCGACCATTTTGCCTTTGTAGGTAACGGCGGCAGCGCCCTTGGCAATCCCTTCTTCTTCAAAGACTTTCTTGACGCCTTCGGCCCACTCGACGTCTTCGGAAGACGGGGTGTAGATTATGTGCGAAGGTTCGATCTGGCTGGGATGAATCAGCATGCGGCCTTCATATCCCATCTGGCGGCCCTCGCGGGTGCTCTTGTCAAAGGCGTCCATGTCCTGGAAAGCCACAAAGGGGCAGTCAATGGCGACACAACCGGCGGCGCGGGCGGCGACGGCCGTATAGTACCTGGCATAGAGCTGCTCCATACCCTCGGATGTCAGTGTTACGCGCATATCCTTGGTATAGTCCACGGCGCCGAAAATCAGGGAGTTTACCCGCGGGCTGGCGGTGGCCGCCGGATAAGCGTTGATAACGCCCTTGGCGGTTTCGATCAGCAGTTGGATGCCGACGGTCCCGACTTTCATTCCCCGGCGCTGTTCCAGTTCTTCCAGCTTCCAATCCAGACGTTTGACATTGTCGGCGCTGCCGCACTTGGCCAGGCAGACGCCGTCGAGCCCGGGATGGACGATGGCTTCAAGGTCGTCATTGGTCATCAGGGTTTCCCAGTTGTTGATGCGGACATACAGGTTGGCGGAAGCCTGGGAAGCCCGGCTGCTTTTCAAATACTCCTGGATCATCTTGCGGCCTTTGGGCTTTTCAGCCGGCGGGACCGAATCTTCCAGGTCAAGGGTGAGAATGTCGGCTGTGATGGTGGGGGCCTTGGCCACCATCTTTTCATTATTGCTGGGTACATAAAACACAGATCGCATAACTGCCATGATCGTATCCTCCTTCTTATAAGTTGATTAATTTTTTGATGGTCGGCGCCATTTCTTCAGGACTGTCCACCACGTGGGCGCCGGCTTTGGTGAGCGCCTCGATTTTGCTTTTGGCCGAGCCTTTGCCGCGCTCCACAATGCTGCTGGCGTGTGAAAACCGCATGCCTTCGGGCGCCCAGGCGCCGGCGATAAAGACCACCAGGGGCTTTGTGAATTTCTTTGTCGCTACCGCTTCGGCCGCTTCTTCTTCCAGGGTTCCGCCGATTTCGCCGAAGATGGCCACGGCCTTTGTCTGCCCGTCGGCCTCGAACATTTCCAAAACTTCGGCCATGGAAAGACCCAAAACCGGTTCGGTGCCGATGTGCAGGGCGGTGCTGATGCCCAGGCCGGCGACCTTCAATGCCCAGGGAACGGTGCCGGACTGCCCGCCGCTGCGGGAAATAACGCCGATGGGGCCGGGCTCAAACAGCATCTGGGCCCAGTCGGCGCTGCCGCCCAGCCAGCCCATGGCGGCTTTGCCGGGACTGATCAGGCCCAGGCTTCCGGGACCGAGCAGTTTGACTTTGTTTTTCAAGGCGTAATTAACCATGGCAATGACATCGTGCACCGGAATGCGTTCCACCGGTGAAACGATAAATTTAATGCCGGCATCGATGGCTTCATAAACGGCGCCTTTCAACCCCGGGCCGGGGATGAACGTAACCGTGGCGTCGACCATCCCCACCTTATCAATGGCCGCCTTTACCGTATCGAACACCGGGATGCCATGCACTTCCTGTCCGCCCCGTCCGGGGGTGACGCCGGCAACCACCTGGGTGCCATACCCCTTCATAAATTCGGTTCGCAGCGATCCTTCCCGGCCGGTCATTCCCTGAACAATTACTTTTGTATTTTTATCTAAAAGTATCGACATCGTATCCCCCCGTTAAGCTGTTCCATGCTTTTTCCTGTATTGATCCAGTCCCTCAATGGGGACTTCGATGGTTATGGCCGAATTGCCCCTGAACCAGCATTCGTACTCACAGGCCAGACATTCCGTGCCGGTACGCGCCAGTTCTTCCGGACTCCCTTCCACCGCAGGTTTTCCGTCTTTCAGCACTAAAATCCCCCGGCTGAAAGTTTTACATGCTTCCACGCATGCGTGGGTCTTGCAATCTTTACATTTATCGTCATCGATAATGACTTTGATGGTTCTTTCATTAAACTCCATAGGGACCCCCTTTTTAGGCAGCTTTTTCTTTTCTGTATTCATCCACCAGCGCTTTGACCCGGCCGCCGATAAATTTGGCGTCATAAACCCGTTCGCGGTCGTAGATTTCGATTCTGGCATCCAGGCCTTTCAGCCCTTCCTTCAAGATTTCCTGGGATTCTTTTTCCTTGTTGCCGCACAGCAGCAGGACAACCGGGAAACCGGGCCGCTTGGGCAGTTCTTCCCGCAGCGCTTTCACGATGCCGTGGGCATGGTGCCACTGTTCCTGGTTGGCCATCATGAAGCCTGCCAGAAAATACCCCTCAATGCCCGGCTGGGACATGATGAGTTTGATGACACGGTAGACCTTGGAAGCAGTGGGATTGCCGCTGGTATCGGCATAATCGGCGACCTTCAGCCCCACCTGATTCAGGGCATCCATACCGATCATGGCGGCGCCGCCGCCGATGCCGTGATAACCGACATAGCCCCCCTGGGCGATTTCTTCAGGGGATGCCATTTCAGCGACATAGCTGGTTCCGCGAAAATCGGTCTCTTCAAAAGACCATCCCATCAGGTCAAAATGGGTGGCCTCCTTGAGAAATTCCCGTCCGATTTTGATGCCTAACTCCGGATGGCGGAAAAGGGCCTGGTCATCCACCGCCATGCGGCAGTCGGCTGCAATCAGCTTGCCTTGCTTGGTCATCACCAGCGGATTGATTTCCAGTGTGCGGCAGTCATACTTTTGGAATGTTTTAAAAAGCTTGAAGATGACATCCCCTACCTGGCGCAGGGCCGCACCTTTGACGCCCATGGAAAGCGCCATGTTCAAGGTGTCATAAGGCATCAGGCCCTTAACGACATCCACGTTCAACATGGCGATTTTGTCGGCAGGGACGGATTCGATTTCCATACCGCCTTCGGGGCTGAACATGATGACCGGTCCCCTTACGTCCTGGGCAGAGTTGATGATAACGCCGGCATAGAATTCCTGAGCGATATCGAGCTTTTCTTCAACCAGAACCTCTTTGACTTCGAGCCCCTTTACCTTCATGCCCAGGATTTCACCGGCAGCTTTTTGGGCTTCGTCCGGGGTGTCGGCAAACTTGACGGCGCCGGACTTGCCGCGGCCGCCCGCCCATACCTGGGCTTTTATGACCACCGGCTTGCCGATTTTCTGGGTTGCTGCTTTGGCTGCCTCAGGGGTTTTTACCGCTTCGCCGACAGGGATCGGAATACCTGCTTGTTTAAAGAAGGCTTTTCCCTGATATTCAAAAAACTTTGCCATAATGCCTCCATTTGGAAATTGGTTTTTGTTTTTTTACTTTTTGTTTGGTAAGACCATTTACCCTGAACATTTGCATGAAAAATTTTTAGCTGTCAAGTAATTTTTCCAAAAAAAATGGTCAGTCCAACGGCTGCGTACCTGAGAATGAGCTGAACGACGGGGATTTATATCGGACAGGGCTTTCTTTCAACCTGAAATTCCGGCAAAAGGGCGTGTTGATAATAATTAGATTTCAGCACTTTTACAAGTAGCAGCCGGGATAGCGCAACCAAAAATATCGTCGAAAAATCCATTTCAGCATAATTCAGTACAATAATGTTTTTTTTGATTGACAATTTTATCGGAACGTTGATACATAGCCAAACTATATAAATCGAATTTGGTATAATGGTCAGTCCAATATGGGAGAGGACATGGACAGACAAATGTTTAGGCCGATCAAACAGGAAAAACTTTCAGTCAAAATTTCCAGCCAGATCAAAACACTGATCATTGAAGGGGAATTGAAACCCGGCGATCCGTTGCCCCCGGAAAGAGAGCTGATGCATTTATTAAATGTCAGCCGGCCGTCCATTCGGGAGGCGCTCAAGTCGCTGATCGGAATGGGATTCCTGGAAGCTTCCAAGGGAAATCGGACCATTGTAAAGTCGCTGGCGTCCGGACGGATGCTGGATCCGCTGCATCAACTCTTAAAGGATGATATCATGGTCGTCTTCGAGTTGATCGAGGTGCGCAAAGCCATTGAAGCCTGGAATGCGTATTATGCCGCTAAACGGGCAACGCCGGCGGACATCGAGCGCCTGGAGAAAAATGTTGCGTCCTTGAAAGAAAAGATCGGGGATCATGATTTTGTCATTGAAAAGGTTGACGCGGATTTCCACCTGGCCATTTCCGAAGCGACGCACAACAAAATACAAACGCATATCATGTTTACGATATATGATATAATCCGGGAATCCATCGGGAAATACTTTCAAAACATCAATTATAATGATGTCTATCATCAACATCAGGATATTGTCCAGGCGATAAAGGTAAAAAATCCGGACGCGGCCAGGGAAAAAATCCTTGAGCACCTCGAATATGTCGAGACCCGGATCAAGGAACTGGTGAACAGCCGGTAACGTTGTAACCGTTTTTTAAAGTTCAAAATATCATGAGGTAAAATTGTGGACACAAAACTTTTATGGATATGTGTTTCATCGTTTGTGGGGGTCTTTAGCGTCTTGACCTTTCTGGCCGTTACGATGCATGTGATTACATTGATTTTTCCGGGAAAGAAAATTATAGCCAAAGCTGCCGGATCAGACGACGCGGTTGTTTATGCGGCCGTGAGTTCAACATATGCGCGCCTGTATCCGGGAACGAAGGTTTCTAAAATTGAAGAGATTAAATAAATAATAAATAGAGGAGGCGAAATGATTTATACACAGAAACCCAAAACAATACGCGTGATGCTAACGCCCTTTCGGGATGGACTTCAAAGCTCTTTCGGCGGAAAGGTAAAGCTCGAAAATTACCTGCCGGCGATGGAATATGCCGCTAAAGAAATGGGCGTCAGACATATGGAGTTCGGCGGTGGCGCACGCTACCAGGCGCCGTTCTTTTATCTGGGAGAAGACCCGTTTGAGACCATGCAAAAAATGCGGGATGCCGTCGGTCCGGATGTGGATCTGCAAATCCTGACGCGGTCGATCTCAGGCGTGACCCTGCAGGCGCAAAATACCGAAGCGCTTAAATTGCAGGCGAAGCTGATGAAAGCCCATGGGACCACATGGGATCGCAATTTCGATTACATGAACGATACAGAGCTTTTATATAAAACCGGCCAGCCGATTATCGAGTCCGGTATGCATCATCAGGCCTGTATTGCCATGATGGGGCTTCCCTTTAAGTCGGACAAGGTCCATACGGCCGAATTTTATGTCGGGATCGGCAAAAAGATCCTGGACAGCGGGATGCGGGTGGACAGCATCTGTATGAAAGATGCCAGCGGTACGACCGATCCCAAAACATTTTATGATACGGCGATCGGCATGCGAAAAATCATGCCGCCGGAAATGCCGCTGTGGGCCCATACCCATGATACGGCCAGTATGGCGGTGTCGCAGTATATGGCCTCCATCGCCGGCGGCGCCGATGGGGTTGACCTGTCCGTCCGGCCTCTGGCCAGCGGGACGGTCCAGCCGGACGTACGGTCCATGGCGCATGCGCTCAAAGGGACCGGCTTCGAACTGGATCTGGATGTTTCCAAGGTACAGATGGTGGAGAATCTGCTGAACGAAGGATTGGCGGATTATGATTTCAATCCGGTAACCACCATGGCCGATGCCAGGGTGATTGCCTTCCCCATGCCGGGCGGCGCCATTGGTCCCAATGTTCATATGATGGTAAAAGCCGGATTGCTGGATAAATATGGTGAAATTCTGGCGGAGTTTCCGGTGGTGGTTGAGGCCGGCGGCGCCTGGACCAGCGTCACTCCCGGAAGCCAGCAGTACTGGCTGCAGGCATTTAACAATGTTCTTTACGGCCGCTGGAAAACCATCGAAGGCGGTTACGGCCGGGCGGTTCTCGGCTATTTCGGCAAAACGCCGCTGCCCTCTGATCCCGCCGTGGTGAAAATCGCTTCCGAACAACTCAAGCTCCCGCCGTTTGAAGGGGATCCGTTAGAGGCGGCAGCCGATAATATCCCGGAAGCTAAAAAGGCCTTAGAAGAAAACAAACTGCCGGTTACCGAAAAAAATATATTTCTGGTGATATCGGCAATGGTTCCCGGCAAGAAATTTGAAACAAACGAGGGGATGCGGCTCCTGCAGGGCAAGGGCAAGATCGATGTGCCGCTGAAAAAGAAAGAGGAACCCAAACCGGCTGAGGAAAAAGCCCCCGCAATGAGGCTGGCGGTGGCGCCTTCGGATATGATGCCCATGACAACCCGCTGCACCGTTGTCGAAGGCGGAAACTCCCGCTGCTTTTTAGTGACCGTGGAACCTGTCACCGCAGCGGACACCCCTCCGGCGACCGCTCCTGCTGCTCCGGCTCCAACGGCTGTCGCACCGGCGGCGCCGCCAACAGCTTCCGGCCAGGAAGTTCCGGTTTACACAAAGTTCGCCGGATCGGTGGAGCTGGTGGACATTAAGGTTAAGGCCGGGGACACGGTTACCAAGGGACAGGTGGTTGCGGCGGTTGAAGCCATGAAGGCCAACCATGATATCAAATCTCCGGTGGACGGTGTGGTTGCATCCGTTCAGGCTCGCATTGGAGATGAACTGGATGCTTCGAAACCAATTCTAATGATTGCGAAAAAAGGTTGATCAATGGAAACCATTGCTGAATTAGTTTTAAAATCGGGTTTCGCCAACCTGACATGGGGAACCCTTGTCATGTTTATTGTGGCCGGAACCCTTATTTATCTTGCGATTACCAAAGGGTATGAACCGCTTTTGCTGATTCCGATCGGATTCGGGACACTCCTGGCAAATCTCCCGCTGGGGGACATGGGATCCTACGGTCAGGGCGTGATGAATTTTATCTACCGCAGCGGCATCAAAACCCAACTCCTGCCCCCCGTTATTTTCATGGGGGTCGGGGTGTTGACGGATTTCAGGCCGCTCCTGGGCCGTCCGCTGACATTTCTGCTGGGCGCAGCCGCCCAGCTGGGCATATTTTCCGCCGCACTCGGCGCGGCTTATATTTTTGGTTTTACCTATCAGGAAGCCGCAGCCATCGGTATTATCGGCGGCGCAGACGGGCCCACATCGATTTACCTGGCAACCCTGCTGGCGCCGCACCTGCTGGGGCCCATTGCGGTGGCGGCATACAGCTACATGTCGCTGGTACCCATCATTCAGCCTCCCATCATCAAATGGCTCACCACTCAAAAGGAGCGGGCCATCGATATGCCCCAGACCAAACCGGTCTCTAAAACAGCGGTGATAATATTTCCGATTGCCACGGGAATCCTGGCGTCACTGGCCATTCCCTCATGCGCGCCCCTCATCGGCATGCTCATGTTCGGCAACCTGCTGAGGGAATGCGGCGTGACCGAACGGCTGAAAAAGACCGCCGGCAGCGCGCTCATTGATATCGTGACCATCTTTCTGGGCCTGGCGGTGGGCGCCACCATGGACAGCGAGCACTTTCTCACGGTGCAGACGATTCAGATTCTGCTCATGGGACTGGTGGCGTTTTCCTTCAGCACCGCCGGCGGTGTTATTTTTGCAAAGTTCATTAATTTGTTTCTGGCGAAAGACAAGAAGATAAATCCCTGCATCGGCGCGGCCGGCGTTTCAGCCGTTCCCATGGCAGCCCGGGTGGTTCAAAAATTCGTATCAGACCATACCAACGGTGAAGTCAATCCACTGATGCAGGCCATGGGTCCCAATGTGGCCGGCGTTATCGGTTCAGCCGTGGCAGCCGGGGTCTTCCTGGCGCTGCTGGGATAATACCCCTAATTTATTATTTTAAAAACCCGCAGCTTTTATCAGCTGCGGGTTTTTTTTATAGTCTTGTAAAATTGTATCCAAAGTAAATTTTCATAACCTTTATCTGCATTTTGAAAATATTATTTTTCATTAATATTTTTCATTAATATTTTTTGTGAATAATAAATATTATGCGGTAACATATTGTAATCTATTATGAATAAATAATTAAAAATACTATTGACATTTACAGGCGGATGGCTTAGAAAATTTATCAACTACAGAAAGCATAATATTTGGATACAATTGATTTAAAATTTTTAGATATCAAACAGTGTGATTGAGAGGAGTTAATTGCGGTGACTGGACAAGCTGGACGACATTTTTTACAGATACCGGGGCCCACCAATGTGCCGGAGCGTGTCTTGCGGGCCATGTGCCGGCCGACGATGGATCATCGCGGACCTGAATTTGCGGGTCTGTCTTTGGAAGTTTTAGCTGGCATCAAGCGTATTTTCAAGACTTCCGGTCCGGTAATTATTTATCCTTCTTCCGGGACCGGAGCATGGGAGGCGGCGTTGGTCAACACGTTGTCTCCAGGCGATAAGGTGTTGATGTTCGAAACCGGCCATTTTGCGACCTTATGGTATCAGAAAGCCGTACGGTTGGGACTGGATGTGGATTTTGTGCCGAGCGACTGGCGTCATGGGGTGGATCCGGCGTTGGTGGGGGAAAAACTGGCGGCCGACAAGAATCATCACATCAAGTCCGTGATGGTGGTGCATAATGAAACGTCCACCGGAGTTGCCAGCCGGATTGCCGAGATCCGCAAGGCCATCGACGCGGCCGGACATCCGGCCCTGTTTATGGTCGACACCATCTCTTCGCTGGCATCCATTGATTACCGCCATGAGGAGTGGGGGGTGGATGTCACGGTGGGCTGTTCCCAGAAGGGATTGATGCTGCCGCCGGGTTTGGGGTTCAATGCGGTGAGTGCTAAAGCAATTGCGGCGTCACAATCGGCAAAATTGCCGAGATCCTACTGGAGTTGGGACGGCATGTTTGCGCCCAACAAGAAGGGATTTTTTCCCTCCACCCCGGCGACCAATCTGCTTTACGGACTGCGGGAAGCGATTGCGATGCTGGAGGAAGAGGGATTGGCGAATGTTTTTCAGCGTCACGATCGGCATGCCGAGGCGACCCGTCGGGCGGTTCGGGCCTGGGGGCTTGAGGTGCTGTGCGCGGAGCCAAAGGAATACAGCAGTTCGCTGACGGCGGTGCTGATGCCTGCGGGGCACAGTGCGGACGGTCTGCGCCGGGTGATTCTGGAAAATTTCAACATGTCTCTGGGAAACGGCCTGGGGAAGGTTGCAGACAAGGTGTTCCGGATCGGGCATCTGGGGGATTTTAACGATCTGATGCTGATGGGAACCCTGGCGGGAGTCGAGATGGGTTTATCCCTGGCCGGCGTGCCGTTTAAAAAAGGCGGCGTGGCCGCTGCCATGGATTACCTCGAGAGTTCTGTTAATAAATAAAGGATGACCGATAATGTGTTGGTCGAGCGCTGCCGACAGAGGTAGATGCGCTGGTAACCATATCCAAAAAAACCATTTAAAAAGGGAGGAAAGGCTATGTTTAAGAAAAAATCATTGGTATTTTTGACAGTGACATTTGTCATGGTTCTGGCTTTAGCGGTACAAATCCAGGCTGCCGACAAACCCAAAGACTACCCCAGCAGGCCCATAGAAGTGGTGGTTCAGTACGGTGCCGGCGGCGGCAGCGATAATTTTGTGCGTAACCTGATGATGCGAGGCCGGCGGAATCTCGGAACGGCCGTCAATATCACCAACATGACCGGCGGCGCCGGTGTCAAGGCTTCCCAGTATGTCCTTTCGCAGCCGGCCGACGGTTATACCATCTACAACTTCAGTCCGGAACAGCTCATCAATACCGTCCTGGGTCGCGAAAATTACAGTGAGGAATTCGTGCCGCTTTGCCAGGTGCAGCAGGACCAAAGCTTGTTCTCTGTGAGCCCGCAATCAAAATTTAAGACCATCCAGGATGTCATTGCCTATGGCAAGGCCAATCCGGGAAAACTTCAGTTCACCGGCACCACCCCGGCCAGCCCGGATGAAATTATCATCATGAGTTTTGCCAAAGCAGTGGGAATAAAGGTTAAATACATTCCTTTTGACAAAGCCCCCGAATCCCATGCCGCGGTTCTGGGCAACCATTTGGATGTCTTGCATGAAGAGCCGGGCTCCATCATTTCCCTGCTTGAAGCCAAAAAACTCATCCCGATAGTGGTTTTCGCCGAAAAACGCCTGGAAGCATTCCCGGATGTTCCCACTGCCAAAGAGATCGGCGCCGACATCACCATGGGCCGCTGGCGAGGCCTGGCGTTCAAAAAAGGCACCCCTCAGCCGATCATCGACTGGGTGGCGGTACAATTGAAGAAAGCCTATGATCATAAAAGCTATAAGACGTATGCCAAAGCATCGCTGCTGGATTTGCGTCCGGGCTGGAAGGGACCGGCGGAATTCGGCAAGTTCTGGGAATCTGAATATGTTGTTTTCAAGGAAATTCTGGAAGAGCTCGGATATACCAAGAAAAAGTAAAAAAAACAGAAAGGGGTAACTTGTATTGAAAGCGTTGTTTAAAGGCGAAATCGTCATCAGCCTGATCACTATTATCGGTGCCATTTACCTCTATCACGAAACATATCAGTTCGGTTTTATTGATCTTTATGGGGGTCTTGGGCCGTTCTTCTGGCCCAGGCTCCTCCTTGTTTTGCTGATGGCGTTTAGTGTTGGGGTGGCGATTAATGTGTTTCAAAAGGTTAAAAAAGGTCTCCTGCCTGCCGCAGCAGCAACTTTGGACATGGGCAAAATCCAGTTGTTCTCTGCCATGGGGCTGATCGCACTCTATATCATTTTGTTGAAAATCATCGGGTTTCTGGTTCTGACCCCTTTTGTGATGATCGCGTTCATGTACCTTCTGGGTGAAAAAAGCAAGGTGTGGATTTTTACGATACCGTTTGCGCTGACCCTCGGCATCGTGCTGCTGTTCACCAAGATTATGTATGTTCCCCTGCCCCGGGGAATCGGTATTTTTTTGTCCATTAGCCACCTGCTGTATTAAACAGTAACTCAAGGAACATTATCAAATGGAAATCTGGTTGGGAGCGTTGCAGAATGTGTTTAATCCGACAGGACTTTTCCTGGTCGCTGCCGGTGTAATGATGGGTGTCACCCTAGGGGCGATACCCGGGTTGAACTCCACCATGGGCACCGCATTGCTGATTCCGTTCACCTTCGCCATGCAACCGACCAACGGGCTGGTACTGCTGTCGGCGGTGTATTGCGGCGGAACCTTCGGCGGTTCCATATCGGCGATTTTATTTAATGTGCCCGGTGCGCCGGAAGCCTCGGTGACCGGTTTTGACGGCTATCCCATGGCCAAGGCCGGCAAGGCGGCCCAAGCCCTCGGCATCGCCATTATGTGCAGTTGCATCGGCGGGTTGTTCAGCGTTATGGTCATGACCCTGGTGTCCCCGCAACTTGCTAAAGTCGGGTTGATGTTTTCACAGCCCGAATACTTTGCGCTGGGGGTTGCGGCCCTGACGTTGATTGCCTCCCTGGGGGGCGACAACATGCTCAAAGCGTTTATCGCCGGCGCCATCGGTTTGCTGGTTGCCACCATCGGCATCGATCCCATGACCAGTAACGCGCGCTTTACCTTCGGCGGAAAGGCGCTCATCGGCGGGATAAATTTTATCCCGGCGATTATAGGCGCGTTTGCAGTCAGTGAAATTTTGGCCACAGCCGAAGCCGGCGGGATCAGATCAGATATCCAGATGGCCAAGGTATCCACGACCCTGCCGCGGTTCAAGGAGCTGATCC
>JARGFK010000051.1 GCA_029211065.1 Desulfobacterales bacterium | reverse complement strand
GAAAAGTGCGCAAGAATCTGCCATTCTTCAAAAAACTGGCTGATAAAAATTTTACACAAAAAACTTGACAGCACCCCCAGGTGCAATCGAACAGGATTCGGCGTTTTCTGAATTCCAGATCAGAGTCAGGTAACCGCCTTCGTAAATGCTGGTGGTATTTGCGGATATATTCACCATTGGCGGCACAGATGGGTCAACAACCGTGACGGCGACGCTGTCCGTGGCGATGCCGCCCGGCCCGGAAGCTGAGATGGTATAGGTTGTGGTCTGCGAGGGCGAAACCGCGCGTGAACCGCTGGAAGGCACGGCGCCGATGCCCGGTTCAATGCTGAGGTTGTCGGCATTGGTTGAATTCCAGGCCAGCGTGGCGGATTGACCGGTATAAATGATTTCAGGAGCTGCGCTTATATGGACGGTGCAAAGCGAAACAACATAGGCGGCGCCTGAATTCTGTCCGGTGCTGCTGCTGCGGGGCGCGCCGACCAAGGCAGCGCCGCTGCTGACGGATACCGCGCTTCCGAAACGGCTGTCCGGAGCCGGATTGCTTGCGGTGATGATTCTTTGCATATTCCATTTGCTGCCGTAGCCGCTATACCCGTAAACCGCGCCGGCAGGGTATCCAAGGGTGGGATAGGCGTACCCGGGCGCGCCCACCGCGACGTAAAGATTGCCCGGCAGGTTAATGGAGCCGATAGCAACAGAATAACCGAAATGGGCATAGGCGCCGGCGTTGGCGCCGGTCAGTTTGATTTGCTGGGTCCATGGAGACGAGGTGCTGAAAATATAGGCTGCGCCGGAATCAATGCCGCCGTCATCATCACCGGAAGCGCCCACAACGGCGTGGTTGCCGCTGACAGCGACGGAAACCCCGAAATTGTCATACGCCTCACCGTCGCCAGCCGTAAGCTTGGCGTCTTGAATCCAGCCTGATCCGTTCCACATAAACACATAGGCCGCGCCGGAGCTTTCGCCGCGGTCATCGCTGCCGTGCGCACCCACAATGGCGTAGTCCCCGTTAATGGATACCGATTTGCCAAAATAGTCATAGGCGGCTGCATCCGCGGCCGTCAGCTTGGCCTGCTGGGTCCAGGCCTCCCCCGTGCGCGTGAAGATATAGGCTGCGCCCGAGCTCTCGCCGGCGTCATCGTTTCCATAAGCGCCGGCAATAACGGTGTCGCCGCTGATGGCAACCGACCATCCGAAATAGTCATACGCTTCCGCATCGCCGGCCGTCAGCTTGGCCTGCTGGGTCCAGGTCTCCCCCGTGCGCGTAAAAATATAAACCGAACCGGAGCTTTCGCCGCCGTCATCTCCGTAGGCGCCAACAACGGCAGTGTCTCCCTGGATCGCAACTGACCAGCCGAAATAGTCATAGGCGGAGGCGTCGGCGGCCGTCAGTTTAGCCTGCTGGATAAATGCGTCCCCAATGCGTTTGTAGATATATGCCGAGCCTGAATAATAGCCGCCGTCATCGTCATGCGGAGCGCCGATGATGGCAGTGTCGCCGCTGATGGCTGCCGACTGCCCGAAAACGTCCCCGGCGGCCAGATCAGCGGGCGTAAGTTTGATTTCAGCCGGCAGGCTATGCACAATATTGACCGTGCCGTCGCTGTAAGCGACCGCCGGCGTATGCACGCCGTCATCAATAACGGCATAGATATAATATTCGCCTTGGGGGATTTCGGAAGTATCCCAGACATAGGCATCATCTTCAGGTTGATCGGGATCTTCCGCCAGCCCGTTTATAATCAGCGTGCCGTCCGCGCCGCTGTTATCGGCATCATAGTAAAGCGAAATAGCGGCATTACTGTCGGAATCGGCATCTATCCATGTGATGGTATAGCTCGCATCGGCATTATCGTCGCTGCCGTCCGGTTCAATCAGCGTAATGACGGGCGGATAAATTACTGAGACCGTAACACCGGCACTGGCGGCGCTGCCCAGGTTGGTCGCAGTGAGGGTGTAAGTGGTGGTCTGAGCGGGGGAGACTGTCACAGAGCCGTTGGCGGCAACCGCGCCGATGCCGGGTTCGATTATACAGGCATCGGCATTTGCGGCGCTCCAGGTCAGGACGGCGGCGGCGCCGATTGAGACAGTCCCCGGATTTGCCGTGATCGAGACGATAGGCGGAGCAATATCTTCGATGACCTCGACGGTCAGATAGCTGTCCGGCCTGCTCCACAGCTCGACGGAAATCGTGTTGCTTTCGGATAAATTGACCGGAGCTTCCAACAGATAAACCTGCTGGTTAAAATCATTTTGCCCGAATATCTCCACGCCGTTAACCTTAACGACCGCGCTGCTGACGGCATCGGTGATGCGGTTGTCGCCGTCTTGATTTCCATTTTTAACAACCAGGCGGCCTTCACCGGGTACACCGATAAATATGTCCGTATAAAGATCGGAGCCGCCGCTGGTCCGCATGTACTGGTTGGATCCCAATAAGGTCACCTCGACCCCAAAGGCGTTTCCGATAAATACCCCCAGGACAAGAAGCAAGCAAAGTGCGATCGTCTTTTTCATGATGTCTCCTCTTTATGAAAATGCCGGAATGCTCTGTTTTTCGACACGATTGTTCAGTTGTCTTATAATTGAAATGCATGTTTGTGGAGCAAGAGGAAAATCCCTAACATTGCAGCGACAGGGAAACCCTTAAGAAACATTGCCATATTTCATAACAAAATTCGTGCCGTAACCGTGATGTTATCAATAAAAAAAATTGGCGGCGGCCGGCCGGCGGGCTTTATTTCACAACTATCTGTTTTATCATGATATAAAAATGTTAATGGCGGGTGTCAGGCAGGTTTTGTTTGAAAAATTATAAAGGCGGTTTGTCCGTGGGAAGCCTGCACGTGCACAGATTTCTGTGCACGTGCACAATTTTTTGTGCATACGCCTCTTGAAATGGAATTGTCCCGCAGCCGAATCGGAACGTTTTCGTGACAACTGCTATAGACAAGCCCTAAAAATTTTTAATATCTCTTTAAAATATTTAATAGTTATACCGGCCGTTAGATAGCGGTATTTAGCCAGGGCTGCCGGATCGCCGGCCGCCGACTTGAAAAATATTTGATGTATTTTCAAATAGATGTTATCAAAGTAGCGGCGGAGCGGCCGGAATGCGCTTGCCTTGCAGCCAATGATTTTAGACTGGCATAAAAATTGTATGTGATAACGGTAGGAGAAGGAATATGCGAAAACAAACCGGTTTTACAATTGTCGAGCTTCTCATTGGCATTGCCCTGGTTGCTACGATTACCGCCATTGCAGTTCCCAACTTCATCAGTTGGCTGCCGAATTTTCGTTTGCGATCGGCTTCCCAGGATATGTTGTCGAATTTTCAAAAGGCCAAGCTGGCTGCCGTAAAGGGCAACGTCAACGTCGCGGTCTGTTTTAAAAGTGACAACAGCGGGTATACGGTTTTTGTGGATACGAATGCCAATTACGCCGATGACGGGGAAGAGACGGTGGCGGATGTTGCCTGGGCCGGTTATAAAAGTCTGGTGTACAACCCCGCCTATAATACATTTGATACCACTGTGGGGGCACGGCCCTGCATGGCTTTTCAGTCCACGGGAATTCCGGTGGACGGAAGCGGGGGGGCGTTTAACACCCGAGAGGCCCAGATCAGCAACACCAATGGGCGATCCACCAAGTTGGTGGTGTCGCCGGCGGGCAGCGTGTACCTTGAGAATGTACCTTAAATAACGGAAATTATTACGACTGCTATGATAAATTTACATGAGGTTAAAAGATGACGCTGAAAAAGAACGATAACGGATTTACACTGGTTGAAATCCTGGTGGCCATGGTGGTGTCCGGTCTGGTTTTGTCGGGCATCTATTCGACCTACCAGTCCCAGCAGCGCTCTTATATATTACAGGAAGAAATCGCCCAGGTGCAGCAGAATTTGAGGGCGGCCATGTATCTGTTGACCCGAGAGCTGCGCATGGCCGGGTTCAATCCTTCCGGCAACGCCGGCGCCGGTATTGTAACCGGGGAATGGACGAACACATCCCTTCGGCTTACCAAAGACGACAACGGCGACGGCGATGTTACGGACAGTGGCGAGGATTTGACCTATTCACTCTATACAGCCGGTGGGATCCAGAAGCTGGGTCGTAAAAACCCGGCGACAAACCAGCCTGTGGCGGAAAACATTCAGGAACTCTGGTTCGTGTTTCTGGATGCAAATAATGTCGAAACCGCCGTGCTATCCAACATCCGTTCGGTTGAAGTAACGCTGGTGGCCCGGGCCGGGCGCCCCACCACAGACTTCGTTAACACGTTCACTTACTCCAATAAATCAGGAACAAAAACATTCGGGCCCTATAACGACGGCTATCACCGCAGGGTGTTGTCCGAGCAGGTTAATTGTCGCAACCTGGGGTTGGGGTCTTAGTACTCAGGAAGGTTTGCCATGAAACGATTGTGCCATAAAAAGAATTCCTTGGGAAACGAGAACGGTTTTACCATGATCGAGATTCTGGTTGCCATTTCCATTTTTGCAATCGGTATGCTGGCGGTTGCCTCCATGCAGGTTTCCGGCATCCATGGCAACGCCACCGCCAATGCCCTGACCGGCGCGGCCGCCTGGGCGGCCGACAGGGTGGAGTCTCTGCTGGTAAGACCTTACGATCATATCGACCTGGACCCGGCCGGCAATCCCCATTCCGGGGGGACCGAGGGCAGATACACCATATCGTGGACTGTTACGGAAAACGACATGATGCCCAACACCAAAACCATTGCGGTCGATGTGTCCTACAGCGACAAGGGAAATCCCAAGAATGTGTCTTTAATTTATTATAAGTCGAATATATAAGGGGAGCCGACATGCAACGCGCAAAGATTAAACCGGCAATTAAACAGACAAACTTTTTGTTGCGCTTCGTCATGCCCGCGAAGGCGGGAATCCAGTATTTTCAACGACTTTTCTGGATTCCGGCTTTCCGCAACGCGCAGCCTGCCCCTGTGAAAACAGGGGGCCGGAAGGCCCTGTTTTATTGCCGCATTAATAATGAAAAGGGTTCTTTGATGGTGATTGCCATCGTCATCCTGATGCTGCTGACCCTCATCGGCATTGCCATCACCACAACGGCTTCGCTGGAAATGCAGATCGCCTCCAATGACCGCCTGCACAAAATGGCGTTTTATCAGGCCGACGGCGGCATTGACATCGGAGCTGAACTGCTGGAGCAGAACCTGGGTTGTACAAACGGTTTTAGCGATACCCTGGGCGGGGATCAGCGCAATGTGGGTTCGGTGCGGGTGACCGACCTGAATTTATCGGCAAATACCGATACCGACGCCACCGTGCCGGTTGATCCCACCCAGGGCACCACCAATCGCCATTTTTACTTTCCCGAGAATTACAGCGGCAGCCAGCCCCATACCAACCTGACCGTGGGCGGCAACACCAAATTTTCCACCGGCAACGCCATTCAGATGGTCAGCGGTTACGAAGGCAAAGGCAAGGGCGCCGGCGCCGGCGGGGCTTATATCATGTATAGCATGACTTCCCAGCACATGGGGATCGCCGGCAGCCAGTCCGTCATCCAGGTTCAGTGGCGGCATGTCATTGGGATGGAAGGGGCCTGTAATTATTGACGGCTTTTTGAAATGACACGGTTCGGTTATATTGATAGGCAATTAAGTTTGTTACTGTGAACAGCCTTTCAGAATCCGGCTCCGATTGAAATCCCCCCGTCCCCCCCTTTGAAAAAGGGGGGCGGAGGGGGGATTTTGAAAAAGGGGAGAACGGGGAAATTTTGAGTAAATATTTAGTCTGATTGAGGTTGAAATACAGAAAATTGAATAATTCAATAAAAATTTTGAGCAACAGCGGAAGCAAAGGAGGTCAATCCATGAAACGCTCCTGCAAACATATGATGATACTGACACTGGTCGCGCTTCTGGCGGCAGCCGGCGGATTATCTGCCGGCAAAGCCCACGCGGCCTTTCCCACCAGCTCTGATGCCATCTGCGCCAGCGACAATGCCACCCCGCCGTTTCTCTCCGGCGGCGTGGACCCCAACCTGCTGCTGCTGATCGACAACTCCGGCAGTATGCTGGACCTGGCCTATGTGGTGGATGGATCGAACTGCTATGATGACGCCTTTAATTCCGCCGACACCTATGCCGGCTATTTTACGCCCAAAAAACTGTATGTCTATGACCTGACCACCCTGAAGTTCCGGACTTATTACGACGGTACCGATCGGAGCGCGATGTGGACCGGTGCGGTCGGCACGATATTCTACAACGGCCCCAGCGTGGATCCACCTACTGCATCCTACAGCGGCAACGGGGTGGTCTGGGTAAAAATGAACGGTACCACCAGTATTACTGCTTTCGTGGCAGACGGTAATTTTCTGAACTGGGCCGCGGCTTCCAAAATCGACATCCAGAAAGAGATTCTGACCGGCGGCAAATACGATGCCGCCAACAGCCGCATGATCATGGAGTCAAGGGGCTGCGGCAACAAACGCTTTGTCAAACAAGTGGCGGTAACCAACAATGCGGACAGCAGCACGGACCAGCTGACCTTGGGGGTGCGACCGCCCAAGGAGCAAACATTTGATAACTGGGCGCCTGCTACCGCCTATGCGGTGGGAAAAGTGGTCAATGACGTCGGCCAGCTCTATATTGCCACGGTCGCCGGAACTTCCGGCGCCATCAGTACAGATGACGACAACACTCTTGTCTCACCGCCGGCGCCCCGCTGGGCGCTCTATACCAAGACCCGCTGGACCGCTGGCGCCGTTTATGTGGTCGGCGATATTGTCAGCGACCCCACCAAGGCCAATACCCTGGACAAAGGTCAAATCTACATCGCCACCCAAGGCGGCACGGCCGTCGCAAGCGGCGGCGTGGATGCGGACAATCTCGGCGATGCGTCGCGGCCGAAGTGGGAACCATACAATGTGGCCCATATCGAGATATTTAAAATCACCGACAACGGTTTTAGCAATACGGCTTGCGAAGCAGCCGTGGATTTGCTGAATGAAGGCGGCAGCCAGGGGCAGTTAAAATTAAACATTGATACCTGTATGGGCTACAGCTCCGCCGGTGGGAGCACCGCCATATCAAATGCAAACGCGGCATTCAACCATGCCATCCATGCCTGCTGGTACCAGGCCAAACAGGGGGTCTGGCCGCCGGACGCCGGTACGGTAACTGCTCAGAAAAATGCCTGCGAAAATGTTTATGCCGATATCAATCCCTGGAACATTACAACGGAAAGCCAGGCCTACGGCTGCTACGGCATATGGACCGGCGACCCGGCAACCGACTCGGGGTATGTTGGCCGGTGCTGGAAGCCGGGAGCTCCCCTGGTTTGTACGAGTTACTTTACTTCCGGTTCAAAGGCCGGCCAGTGTAAAACCAGGTCCGGCGGCGGCGGCGGCGGATGGGATACAAGCGGTGCTGGTTATGGTAGTGATCAAGACGCCTGTATCGAACAGGCCTTGATGGACTACTGCGGGTCAGTTCAAATTCCCGAAGTGGTGGATCCCAGCGACCAGGTGCCCGGCACGACGACGGACATTGAGGGCACCTTCTGGAACATTCCGGCGGTGCTGGTGGATTCCGGCGTGGTGGCCCAGCTCAATGATGCGCTCTATGTCATGAAAGGTTTTATCGAGCAGACCACAACGCCCACTGGGCTGGTCCAGGAATTCAGCAACGATATCCGCATGGGCGCCATGGTGTTCAACCAGAAAGGGACCACCTATGAGTGCACCCAGCTGGACCCCAATCAGCTGTTTGAGTGTTCCTTTGCGTCCAACAAGGACGGCGGTAAAGTGATTGCCGACATTAACAAGGATATTGCCCCTGCCACCGCACATACCGACAGCCTGGTGGCGGCCATCAACGGCATCAAGGCCACTTCCTGGACCCCCATTGCCGAATCCCTGTATAACGCCCTGGGGTACTATGGCCAGAACAGTGCCTATCGTCTGGACGCGTCTGATTTTACGATCAGCTCTGCCGTGGATCCGGTCCAGTACCATTGCCAGAAAAACAACATTCTGGTTATTACCGAGGGCGCCTCCACCGCGGATATAAACGACAGCGTCACCGCACTGGGAACCGGAATCGGGAAAGATCCGGATACCAGCGATGTCGCCGACTGCGGTTCGCTCAAAGGGAGCACGCTCCTGGACGACCTGACCTATTTTGCCAAAGAAAGTCTGGGATGCTACGCGACCCCTACGATGGTCGACGGCGAGGGGAATTCGCAAAACAAACAGACCATTGCCACCCATATCGTGGTGGCCGGCACCCTGCGCGACACCGGCACGGCCGATGAATGCAACCCCAAAGAACTGTTAACCCGGGCAGCTATCAACGGCGGAACGGAGATCTATCAGGCCAATAACCCCACCGAGCTGGAAAACAAATTAAGAGCGGCCTTTGCCGCCATCCGGGCCGGCGCAGCGGCCGGTTCGGCCGCTTCGGTTATTTCGGCTTCCCGCAGCGGCGAAGGCGCCGCCTATCAGGCCATTTTCTGGCCCAGCGTGGATTTGGCCAGCGGCGACAAGGTGCAATGGATCGGCGAGGTCCATTCCCTGCTGGTGGACTCATTCGGCCAGCTTTACGAAGACAGCAACGGCGACCATGCCCTCGACAGCGGCGACCAGCGCATCGTGTTTTTCTTTGATCAATCCATCAATCAGACCAAGGCTTGCGTTGGGGATCTGAATGCAAGCGGAGCCTGTACCGGGACAACCTTAAACCTGGAAGATGTGAAGTATCACTGGTCGGCGGCCCAGTGGCTGTCGGAAATCCAACCGACAACAAAATCTACAACAGCCGCAGGCGAAATTTTAGACAATCGCACCCTGGTGGGAGCCACCGCCGGGTATATATCGAATATGAAAAAGCGTTTTATTTTTACCTGGAATGACCTGAACGGTGACGGCGTCGTTGGCAGCAACGAGTTGCTTGATTTTACACCCGGCCTGTCCGGGGCGTCGGTGTCCGGGGGCCGCGGTCCGGTGCGGCTTGATTTCGGTGTCCAGACCGATGCCGAAGTCGACAAGATCATCCGGTGGGTGCGGGGCCTGGATTATACCCCCGACAATCTGCGGTTGCGCCAGATGCCCTATGACTTTGATCATGACGGTACGCCTGAAGAGGTGACCTGGCGGCTGGGGGATGTGATCCACTCCACCCCGATTTCAGTGGCGGCGCCGGCCGAAGGGTATCATTTTCTGTACCGTGACAGCTCCTATGCCCAGTTTGTGAATGCCTACAAAAAAAGGCGCCACATGATTTATTTCGGCGGCAACGACGGCATGATGCATGCCGTCAACGGCGGTTTTTACGATGAGGCCCTGAAAAAATTCTGCCGCACCAGTAACTGCAGCGTCGATACCAACGCGCCGGAGCTGGGGGCCGAGATGTGGGCCTATGTCCCCTATAACCTGCTGCCGCACCTGAAATGTATGACATCGACGGGTTATCAGCACAAGTACTATGTGGACCAGCGTCCGCGCATTTTTGACGTGAAGCTTTGGGACGATACCACCCCTACCGGCGATGGAGTCCATATCGGCGGATGGGGCACGATCATGGTGGGGGCCATGCGTTTCGGCGGCGGCAAGGTTCGGCCCGGACTGCTGGACCTGGACGGCAACGCGGTGGCGGATTATGGGGCTGACACGCGTGAGTTTACTTCAGCCTACTTTGTAATGGATATTACCGATCCGGAAAAGCCGCCGAAGCTGCTGGCGGAGATGACCCGGACCACTTCCGGGTCGGAAGCTGAGCTGGGCTACACCCTGGCCATACCCACCCTGGTGGTGATGAAGCACACCCAGGCCGACCTGAGCGTGACCAATAAGTGGTATCTCATCATGGGCAGCGGGCCCACCAATGTCAGCGGCGCCAGCACCCAACCGGCCAGTGTGGCCGTATTGCCGCTGGACTGGCTGGGACAGTACTCGTCCACCGCCCGGGCCTTCCGGATACCGAGCGGCCTGCCGACCGTGGCCAGTAACGAAGGCGGCCAGTTTGTACTGGGGTATACCAGCAACAGTTTCGTCTCGGACCCCATCACTGTGGACTTTGAGCTGGAGGCGGATTACAAGTCGGACGTGGTCTATTTCGGGACGGTGTCGGGCTCGGCGGCGCCCTATGGCGGCGGCATGCAGCGGCTGGTGACCCGGCAGATCAACAGCGTTACCGGCAAGGAGAATGAGACCCTCCCCAGTCAATGGGCGACGTTGCTGAGCACGACGCCGTTTGTCGATATCAACCACCCATCGTTGAATAACCCGCTGCCGCTGATAAATACGGGTCAACCGGTGACGGCATCGGCCAGCGTGGGGACCGACGGCAAGAATTACTGGATCTATTTCGGCACCGGCCGTTTTCTGGACACGGCTGATAAAAGCGACGCCAGTACCCAGACCTATTACGGCGTCAAGGAGCCGCTTTATTTCAGCGGCACCACCGGCAACTGTCAGTCGTCCTTTACCTGGCAGACGGTGGAAAAGACCGCTACAAATGGATGGAACACGACTCCCGGGGAACAGGGTCTGCTGGATGTCACCAAGATCGTGGTTAAAGAGGGGGCATCTGCCATCACTGCCCAGCTCGATTGCAGTGATGCATCAGCCTGTAAGACGATTGAATCTCCTGTGGGGACTACCAATACCTTAACGACCTTTAATACAATGGTGGACTATATCGTTGGAACCGGGACCGGGTGCAATCGGCCCACTCCGGATTCCTATGGCAGAGACGGCTGGTATAAGGACCTTACCCTGACGAAAGAACGGAATCTGGGCCAGGCCACCTTGCTGGGCGGGCTGGTAACCTATACCAGCTACCAGCCGCATGCCGATCCCTGTTTGCCGGAAGGCCTGGGGTATCTTTACGGCGTGTATTTCCAGACCGGCACGCCGTTCTATATCCCCATATTCATCAGCGACTTCAGTACCGGCATTGATACCGTAACGGAAGGCGTGATAGATCGGGTAGCCCTGGGGCGCGGGCTGGCCACCACGCCGAATCTGCACGTGGGCAAACAGGAAGGCGCCAAGGCGTTTGTCCAGACCAGTACCGGAACAATTGTGGAAATCCCCCAGCCCAACCTGCCGATCCAAAATGCCAAGACCGGCAAGGCGGCCTGGGGTGAATTAAAATAACCCTATAAAATCCCTCCCAAGAGGCTGTCCGACAACCTATCATTCCTCTCCCCCTTGTGGGGAGAGGTTAGGTGAGGGGGGACGTAGCCGAATTTGCAAAAAACAATACCAGGGCCGCTGCCCCGGACAATCCCGGAGCGATACCTTAAAGGAAAGAGAGGGTATGGTTTGAAAAAAAGAGTGACCATCTGTGTGCTGGCGCTGCTGCTTGTCGCGATGGTGAGTCTAAACAGCAGTGCCGAGGTGGAAGGGGATGTCCAGCGTACCCTGAAACTTCAGGAAGCACCAATTGACGCGGCGGTTTCGCTGAACGGCAAGTGGCTATTTGTTTTGACCCAAACAGGCAGCGTTCAAGTCTATACCCCTGACGGCCGGCTGGAGGGGCAGCTCACTGTCGGCAGTCAGGTGGACGGCATCCGGGTGGGGCCGCGGGAAGACTTGCTGCTGCTAACCAGCAGAAAGGATAAGACGGTTCAGATTATGGTGCTGGATTTTATCCAGTCGATCAATGTAACCGGTTCGCCCTCTAAAGGGCCGGAGAATGCGCCGATTGTGATCGCCGTTTTCAGCGATTTTGAGTGAGTGTACTGCCAGCGGCTGGTGCCGCTGCTCGAGCAGGTGCTCGAGAAGAATCCGGTTAAGGTGAAAATAGTTTTTAAGAACTTCCCACTGCAGAACCATAAGTTTGCCGAGAAAGCTGCGGCAGGGGCCCTTGCGGCCGATCGGCAGGGGAAATTCTGGCCGTTTCATGACCGGCTGTTTGACAATTACAACCGGCTTAGTGATGAGAAAATACAGGAAGTAGCCGTTTCACTGGGGCTAAACATGGAAGCCTTTAATAATGACCTCAAGAACCCCGGGATCCAGGCAAAGATCCGGCAGGATTTTCAGGACGGCAACCTGGCCGGGGTTCGGGGAACGCCGGCTGTCTATATTAACGGACGGATTTTGAAAAACCGGACCCTTGCCGGTTTTCAGGAGATCATTGACAAGGAGCTTGGGAAAATATCAGGAAAGAAATAAAGATCAGAGCCTTAGTACAGGTGTACATAAATACGGTGATGTATTCGGCGAATTGAAATGTAATCGTATTTGTATTCACATTTACTTAGGATTTAGGATACAGGGCATCGTTATCCGGACAAACACATAATACGGTTGAAAATAAACAATGGAGGAATACCCATGCGATTGCGGTATATGTTAATCGGCGTGGTTCTTTTGCTGCTTCCTGCACTGGTTGCAGCAGAGGTCTATCGCTATACCGATGAGAGGGGCGTGATTCACTTTACCGACAACTACATCGAGATTCCGGAAAATCAGCGTCCCAAAGTTGAGATCATAAACAGACTGGATGAAACAACCCCACCGGAGGTGAAGACGGAAACGGACCGAGCTATAGATACGCGGCCGCCGGCGGAGCGTGTTGAAGGCGACCGTCCAAACCAAGAAGCAGGTGCTCAAGGCCCTGAAGCTGTTGCAGAAGGCGCAAAGTCCCAACAGCAGTTTGAGTCGCTCATCAAGGCCAAAACGGATTTAGATAAAATTTATGATGCACTGGCGATTGAAAAAGACACCCTTGAGAAGGAAGAAAAGACCCTTAAAACAGTTGAAAGTATCCGGGCCTATCAGAACAAGGTGAATCTGTTTAACCAGCGGCTGGTCGACTATGAAAAGCAACGCCAGGCGTTTCAGACCCAGGCGGACGCCTATAACAAAGCAATCGCAAAGTAAACGGTATATCCTGCCGCTTGAGAAGTTGCCGGGGTGGCTTTTAAGTATCCGAAAACATGGTTTTTTCTTGACAAATTGTCAAAAAAAAGCTAAAAGTCTACTTGTTATGATAAGGTAGAATGGCCCTAAAAGGTTTGGTGATAAGTCTTATTTAGAGATTTTATTGCCGATCGACAGACCGAACAGGGACCGATATGGAAAAAAAATACATCATTGCCGTGGTGGCGGTAGTTGTCCTGTGGGCGGCGTTCATGGGGTTTCGCCACTTCAATAAAAAAGATGCAAATCAGGCGCATCGCGAGGACACCTACCGCCGCTTGGTTGACATGGCCCAAAAGAGCCCCCGATCCGGTTTGTACGAAATGGCCGATGCCATTCGAAGGTATCATGCCGACAACAAAGTGTATCCACCCAATCTGGGAGCCTTGTATCCAAAGTATATGCCAAGCAAAGCGTTTATCGAGCAGATAGACTGGAGCTACGAACCGGGCAGAGACAATTTCGATTTGAGCAAGGCGACTAACTTCAATAACCAGACGATGGTTGCGTCCATTGACAGGACGATGAGACCAGAGGTTGAAAGCAGCGGCGTAATGGTTGCCACCAGAAAAGTGACTCCTCGAAAAGCGCCGGAGGAAGCTGCGGGTGAGGGCCCGGAACTGCTCCAGGAGGCTATCTCAGCGGACATGATTCTTGAGGTTGTAGCAGAGCGCGAAATGACCCTGAAAGAGGTCGATGTGGTCACAGCGGCCGTCAGTCCTGAGCTAAGGCGTGGCGACCGTCCGAAAATTACCGAGGAGAAAGTGAACGTGCAAACCGAACTGTCGCGGATCGTCACCCTGGTGGGCGAAGAGGCCGTGTCTGCCCAAGATGCTCAAATCGGATATAACCTCGAGCGCTATATGGTCTGGAAAGACCTGAATGGCGCCATCGGCGTCAGCAACGTGGAATTTCCCGATCGAACGGATATGTATGTTGCCGTCAAGAACCGCTGGTACAATGTCAAACGGCGTCAGCCTGAAGGGGTGACGGAGATAGCGCAAACACAGGCGGCGGTTGTTGAAAAACAAAAAAGTATTGAAGAGATTGCAGCCGGCTTCAGCCGGAACTACCTGGTATGGAAAAGCGGTGGCGGCGTCATCGGGTTCGGCGATACGCAGTACCCTGATAAAGAGCGCCTCTTGGTCGCTTCCCAAGGCGGTTGGAGCGCACTTGAAAGACCGGCGGTTTCGGAAACGGTTGCGGCCGAAAGCGTCGCAGCGGTGAGTTCCTCGGCGCAAGTGGATATCAATAGCATTGCTGCGGATATCAGCAGACAGTACCTGGTCTGGAAGAATAAAGACGGTTCCCTCGGTATCGGCGATACGCAGTATCCTGAGAGAGAACACCTGGAGGTGGCGTCAACAGGCGGCTGGGATGTCATTACGGAAGAACCCCTGGCGGAAAAGCGCAAGAGAGCTTCAACGGCGCCCCCGGAAGCTGAAAAAAAGTCGGATGAAAAGCTGCTGGCCGCAGGGATCAGCAACCAGTATCTGATGTGGAAAGACAAGAACGGGCAAATCGGATTCAGCAATGTGGAATATCCCGAACTCCGGAATATCGCTTATGTCCATACCAACGGCAATTGGCAGAAGGTCGTGAACTAACCCGGGCGGCGATATCTTCTCTATGTGGAGGAAACCATGTTTAGCAGAATAAAAAATACAGACGGCTTTACCCTGATTGAACTCATGATGGTCATGATCATACTGGGCATCCTAGTCCAGATGTCCATGACGTTTGCCCTTGATCTCAGAAAACGGGCGTTTGACGCCACGGCCCCACGGCCCTGGCTGACGGCAAAAACCTCATGACCTTGGCAGGCAACAGTTTTATAGGCCTGGATGATGTGAATTTTGCCGCTACGTCGTTGGTCGGGTCTAATCTTCAGGTTGGTGTTAAGGACACGGGTGGGGTCTCCCGGCTGCCGGTATTTACCCTTTCTCCGGGTGTGCGGGCGGTAATTTATGGTGTAAGTCCGGGGACTCCCGGCGGCGGAGACGTTACAGCCTATGTATATCATATAAATGGTACATACGATTCGGCGAACAGCCCCCACTACAGAAGACATTTCTATTTCAGCATCAATGAGATGACCAGTCTCATCACCGCTCCCACACTGTAATCCGGCCGATACTTTATGAGGCCCTTTCTTGACGATTGATGCAAGGCACCGGTGCAAATGCCAAATACGCCAGACTCTCATGAGGGATACAACCGCCTGCCAGGCCCAAAGCCGTTCTATCTGCTGCGTTCCCCATTGCAACGGAAGCATTGCGGAATTCCCCGAAAAAGCCGTTTGCCGCTTCGCTTCTGAATGGAACAGGATTCGGCAATGAGCATATCTTCGATCTTAATCTCCGGTTGCTTTCAATCCGATTTTCTTTTATTTTTAGAAGAATATGAATACGTTTGAGATTCCAGCAAAACAGTTGAGCATATGAATACCGATCCTGGGAACCAATTCACTGCAGAAAATGTCTGCCGCGTGCTTCTGGATAACGATCTGATAACGGTCGAGCAGGCCGGTGCGATCCTCGCCAAAAAAGAAGGCTTTAAAAAGGAGCTGGAGAAACTCACCGCCAAAAAGTCCAAGGGCGGATTTTCATCCGGTCGCATTGCAACCCCTGTTACCGGCGTTGATCTTGTTGCCGCCCTGAACCTGAAAAGAAAGGACAAGGAGTCGGGTTTAGTGGATGAGGATCTTATTTATGAGATCCTGGCAGGTGAATGGAAAATACCGTTTAAAAAAATCGACCCCTTAAAGCTGGATTTGAACCTGGTAACCACAACCATCCCCCGATCCTTTGCTTTAAGACACCTGGTTCTTCCAATCGCCATCAAAGACGGTTTTTTGACAGTGGCAACCGCCAACCCCTATAACCATGATGTCTTTGAAGATATTGCCCGGGCCATTCAACTGAAAGTCCGGGCGGTTCTGAGCCCCAAATCAGATATTGTCCGGTTGATTGATGAATTTTTCGGCTTTAAGCGCTCCATTGCTGCTGCGGAAAACCAGTTTGCCGGCCCTACGGTGGATCTGGGCAATCTGGAACAATATGTCAGATTGAAATCCGCCGAAGACCTACCGTCCAATGACCAGCATATTGTCCGGGCGGTCAATCATCTGTTTTCATATGCATTTGATCAGCGTGCCAGTGACATTCATATCGAACCCAAGCGGGAGGCAAGCTGGATCAGAATGCGAATTGACGGAATTCTGCATACGGTTTACAAACTCCCTAAAAATGTTCATCTCGCAGTGGTCAGTCGTATCAAAAATCTTTCCCGCCTCAACATGGCTGAAAAGAGAAGGCCCCAGGATGGCAGGATCAAAACCGACAAGGGGGGAGCGGAGGTTGAAATACGCGTCTCCACCGTGCCGGTCGCTTTCGGCGAAAAAATCGTCATGCGGGTGATGGATCCTGAAATTCTTTTTCAGGATCTGGAGATGCTCGGCTTCAGCGGCGCCGATCTGATCCGGTTCAACAAGTTTATCAACATGCCCCACGGCATCGTGCTGGTCTGCGGTCCGACCGGGAGCGGCAAGTCAACCACCCTTTATTCCACCCTCAGGAGCTTATCAACACCTGAAATTAATATTGCGACGGTGGAAGATCCTATTGAAATGGTGCATGAAGATTTCAATCAGATTGCCGTCCAACCCGTCCTCGGCATTACCTTTGCGACGATTTTACGGAATATCTTAAGGCAGGATCCGGACATTATCATGGTCGGGGAGATGCGGGACCTGGAAACCGCCCAAAACGCCGTGCAGGCGGCCCTGACAGGCCACCTGGTCTTGTCGACCCTTCATACCAACGATGCACCCTCGGCGCTTACCAGGCTTTTAGACCTCGGCATCCCTTCTTTTTTAATCCAGGCAACGCTCGTCGGTATTTTAGCTCAGCGCCTGGTCCGCAAGATATGCAGCTACTGCAAAGAGCCGTTCTATATGGATTCAGCCGAATTAAAATCCATGGGACTGGATATGGGTCAAAACGGTCAGGTTAAACTTTACCGGGGCAAGGGCTGTTTGCGTTGTCGGGGAACCGGCTATCTGGGCAGAAGCGGTATTTTTGAAGTGCTGCCGTATTCGGAAACGATTAAGCAGATGACGTCGCCGGCCACACCCATGGAAGACATACGGGCGCAGGCCCAGAAAGAAGGTATGGTGACATTAAGAAGAAATGCCGTAAGAACGCTCCTGGAAGGAAAAACCACTTACCAGGAGGTATTGCGGGTCACTTGGGGGCAGCTCGATTAGATCGCTAAAGGGTTTGTTTGGCGTTTCCGTAACAGAATCTTGATAGATATGCTGGGGTTTGTGAGATGATGCGGGCAAATTACACATCATGCTTTTTGGCATTTGAAATATAAACATAGACAGAATGGGAAAAAATGATGAGCCCGAAAATTATTCAGGCCGATAAATCGTATCGCCGAAAGATCATTGTCATATTGTTCCTGATAGTTTTATCCGGTTTGGCGCTGTTTCTGGGGCTGCTCCCCCGGATTAATCAAACAGTTCATCAAATTGAGCCTCAAAAGGGGCTTGCACTGGTAAGGTGTTTACTGGGTGTCATGTTTCTCGCTGTTGTTTCCATCGCGATCTATTTGGCTTGCTTTGGACGCAATGTTTTAAAATACCGGAATTTCCCACCGCCAGGGGTTAAAGTCCTTCGTGATACCCGCATAGTAGAAGGTGAATCAGCAACTATTTATGGGCAAATTATTGTATTATTGTCGGTACTCCTGTTTATTTTCGGCCTGTATGGCATACTGATCACCCTTTACAAGCTGTATCTATCTATCGGCCAATAAATTGTTTATTGACAGTGCTGGCTAAAATTATTGAAGAACCCTGCAACAAACTGCGGGGTTAACGAGCGCTGCTACGGTACCCAAAAAAGAGATTTTGCACTAAAAGATATCAGATAGGTGAGGTAGAAAAGACTGCATAATCAGGACGATGCTGTCAGTTTTATTAGACACCTTTTAGTGGGCTGGTTTATCCTGGCAGGGCGTGCCGGCCCCAACATCCGGTGCGTGTTTAAAATTCATATGCGGAATTATGTCATCAAAAAATAGCTGCGGTGGGATTAACCCCACGAATACATAGCGTATTCCAAGGGTTAAAACTAGAGACTGACGCCGAAATTAAGCAAAAAGGGGCTTTTTGCAATGATCTCGTGAAAGCCGATCTAACGCACGTAACAATCCTGCCCCATTGGAATGATGGGAAGGAGCGGCACTTATCTGGCAGGCGTCCGTATCCGTGCGGTGGGGTAGAGGTCTTTTTCCGAATAAGTGACCAGAACCGTCGAGGTGGTCTCTTCTGTAAGGAGCACCAATATTTTTGCAAAATCAATGGGTGTGTTGACGGGTTCCATCGACGCTGTTGGTTTTAAAAGTTCGCCTTCCTTATAGAACTTTAAACCATGTTTGTCCTCATAAAATACGCTGTAAGTCTGACCGGCTTGAATGCCGTCTTTTTTGCCCTTGTCAATGAAGGCGATGGTGTTGTCACCGAACATTCTGTCCCGGTCTTCGTTAACAAGTATTTGTCCCAGGACACCTTCCCTGCTTTCCGAAAGGATAATTTTAGGTGATCGCGGAATGTGCGGCATCAACAGGTCATTGATGCGAATGTCCCGATGCGAACGGACAACTCTGGCGACATAGTAGTCGGCGTCCTGTTTTATGATTTCAACAACACCGGTGAAATAATGCTGGGTTCCATGGGAATCCACCAGTTCCGAATATTTTTTTCCTCTGATGCCTTCAACGTTCCGGTATGCGGTATAAGTCGCTCCTGGATAGAGAATCGTATGTTCAGCCGGGCGGATGTACACTTCATCGCCCTGGCTGATCATTGCCTTGTCGTCCTGGGAGCGAAAGATGGTACCGGACGGATTGACGGGGTCTTTTCTGATAAAGCCGACTTTTTCAATCTGTGTGTAGTAGTAATAGGGTGGTTCTTTTGGCGGCGGTGGCGGCGGCGCCGCCTTTACAGCTTCCACCTTTTTTTCTTCTTCCTGCTTGGCCTGCTCGATAACCTTTTCAGGTTCTTTTATCTTTTCAACACCCTCCTGGCGAAAGAGTCGGATCCGTTCCCCCGGATAAATCCAGTGGGGGTTGGGGATCTGGTCGTTCTGATTCCACAGATCGGGCCATTGGTCGGGTGAATCGAAAAATCGTTTTGAAAGGTCCCACAACGTGTCGCCCTTTTGAATGGTATAATACATGCCGGATTCATGCGGAAATTCTTTTGGGGCCTCTTCTGCAACAGGCGAAGACGGTGCCGCCCACAGCATGGCGGTAGAAATACACAAACATAACGAAATCCGAATTAAATTCTGATAACGCATCAGATGCTCCGATTCTCTTTGGGTTACTGGTTGATAGGTATCTATAAATAACCGTCTTTTATATATACTTTCCGGGAAGATTTGTCAAGCTTTTCAAACATTTCAGGGCGACAATAAAAAAAAACCCGCATGCTTTGGGCATACGGGTTTTTTTGTAGGGTGTTGGTTGCGTCGAGCGATTACATCATGCCGCCCATACCGCCGCCCATGCCGCCCATGCCGCCGCCCATGCCGCCCATACCGCCGCCGCCGGGCATTGCATCCTGTTTTTCCTCAGGCTTATCCGCTATCATGGCTTCGGTTGTCAGCATCAAAGAGGCCACGCTGGCTGCATTTTGCAGGGCAAAGCGAACCACTTTGGTGGGGTCGATGACGCCGGCTGCAATGAGATCTTCATAGGTATTGTTGTCTGCATTATAGCCGTAAGCATCTTTTCCATTTTTAACCTTATCAATGACCACCGAGCCTTCAGCGCCGGCGTTGTTGGCAATCTGGCGCAGCGGCTCTTCAATGGCGCGCATGACCACCTTGACTCCCAGCTTCTGATCCGCCTTGATTTTTATTTTTTCAAGCGCTTCCAGGGTACGGACCAGGGCGACGCCGCCGCCCGGCACAATGCCTTCCTCAACTGCAGCGCGGGTGGCGTTCAGGGCGTCTTCAACCCGGGCTTTTTTCTCTTTCATTTCTGTTTCGGTTGCGGCCCCGACGTTAATGACGGCAACACCGCCAATCAGTTTGGCCAGACGCTCCTGCAGCTTTTCGCGATCGTAGTCGGACGTGGTCTCTTCTATTTGAGCCCGAATTTGCTTGACGCGACCCTCAAGGGCCGAACGCGAACCGGCACCGTCGACGATGGTGGTGTTGTCCTTGTCGATGCTGATCCGTTTTGCTTTTCCCAGATCGGAAATCGTCATATTTTCCAATTTGAGTCCCAGGTCTTCTGAAACGACCTGTCCGCCGGTCAGAATTGCGATATCCTCAAGCATGGCTTTTCTGCGATCGCCGAACCCGGGGGCTTTCACAGCGGCAACCTGCAGCGTGCCTCTCAGTTTGTTGACAACCAGCGTTGCCAGGGCTTCGCCTTCTACATCCTCGGCGATGATCATGAGGGGTTTTCCCATTTTGGCAATCTGTTCGAGAATGGGGAGAAGATCTTTCATGTTGCTGACCTTCTTTTCATTAATAAGAATAAACGGATTGTCCAGAGAGGCGGTCATCTTTTCCGGATCGGTAACAAAGTAAGGCGACAGATAGCCACGGTCAAACTGCATACCCTCCACAACCTCCAGCGAGGTTTCCATGGCCTTGGCTTCTTCAACGGTAATGACGCCTTCTTTACCCACCTTGTTCATGGCTTCGGCGATGATGTTGCCGATGGTTTCGTCGTTGTTGGCGGAAATCGTGCCCACCTGGGCAATTTCGCGCTGGTCCTTGGTGGGTTTGCTCATTCTCTGCAGTTCTTTGACCGCGACTTCCACGGCCTTTTCAATGCCGCGTTTGATCGCCATGGGGTTGTTGCCGGCTGCAACCAGCTTCTGGCCTTCTTCGTAAATGGCTCTGGCCAGGATGGTTGCCGTTGTCGTGCCGTCACCCGCCATATCGCTGGTTTTGCTGGCCACTTCTTTAACCATCTGCGCGCCCATGTTTTCGAACTTGTCTTCCAGTTCAACCTCTTTGGCAACCGTTACACCGTCTTTGGTAACGGTCGGTGCGCCCCAGGACTTGTCGATTACGACGTTTCTGCCCTTGGGTCCCAGAGTCACGACGACTGCATCTGCAAGTGTTTTTACACCTTTGAGCATCGCCTCGCGTGCTTTCATGTCATATTTAATCTGTTTCGCCATCTTGATCTATCCTCCATCATTTAATTTAAAAATGTTATTCTATCACAGCCAGAACGTCTTCTTCACGCATAATCAAATGCTCAACACCTTCAATTTTAACCTCGGTGCCTGAATATTTGCCGAACAGAATGCGGTCGCCTTTTTTTATTTCAAGGGGTATCCGTTTGCCGTCGTCATCCAGTTTTCCATTGCCGACCGCGATGACTTTGCCCTCGGCCGGTTTCTCCTTTGCAGTGTCCGGAATAATAATTCCGCCCTTGGTCTTGGCTTCTTCCTCTACCCGTTTTACCAAAATTCGATCCTGTAATGGTCTCAGCTTCATGGTCTAAATTCTCCTTTTTAGATTGGTTTTGTTACACTGTAATCACACATATTCAGTCGTACACTGTAATCATAAATATTCAGTTGTAAAGGGATGTGTCTGAATTTTTTGTCTTTTTGTAGATTTTCTAAATAAAAAACAGTAGCGCTTTGAAATTTAGGTGCTACTGTCGGTGACTTTGACGGACGTATCGGGTTTTTCGCTGGATTTTTTTTCTTCCTTTTTCTGATTTGTGGCCGTTGATCGTGATTTATTGGCATAGTCGGTTACATACCAACCTGTTCCTTTCAGGTGAAAGCTGCTTTGTGAAATAAGCTTATGCAGTTTTCCGGAACAGTGTTTGCATTTTAAAAGCGGTTTTTCGGAAAGCTTTTGAAAAACTTCTTCCATGGCGCCGCATTTGGTACATTCAAATTCATAAATGGGCATGGGGTAGAACCTCCTGTAAATCAAAAAAGCTACTTTGCAAATGAATCTTACTAAATATAACTAATGTTTAGATGATGTCAAGGCACTAAACAGTTTTTTTTATGATGTTTTTATAACCCCTAACGGACCCGGCGGAAATAAGCATTTAAGGGCTCAGGATGCCTTCAATGGGGGTGCGCCATTTTTCATAAAACGCCAGGACCGGCGGCAAATCGTTTATCGGCAGCTTACTGAGTATTTTGTGGGTGGTTTCATGGACACGGGTTTCCTCCGCAAGTATTTCCGCCGGGGTGGCATTAAAATTTTGCAGAAACTTACTGAACCGGACAATATGGATTAATTCGTGCGCCACAATATACAGCACAAATGGAAAGAGCTTTAAATGGCCGGAACTTTTCATGGCGGAAAGGATAAAGTGGTCCTGGAGGCAGATTTTGTAAAAATCATAGGTTGACGATTCCAGGGACTTGTCATTTCTCCGTCCCTTATACCGAATGATCTGGGCGAAAGGGCCGTGGACAATTTCAGGGGGGCTCAAGTCCGCCAGGGTTTTAACGTCATACTTGGGCCGCAACCACTGACCGGCGGACATTTTGTAGTGCTCACTGACCAGCTCTTCAGCCAGGGCAACAGAATTGTTGACGACCTTTATCTGGACAGCGGTAAATTTCTTCAGAGATTTCGGCATAATGGGTGGCGCCATTAAAGAAAGTCCATTTTTTTAAAAAAATATTAATATCACATGCCCCCCAACGATTCAATCCATTACCAGGGTCGTATATGAAAAAAGGGGGGAAACATTTTCATTAAATAAATAAAAAAAATATGGACAATCACGGTTTAAAGGTGGTACTAAATCATTTTGTACTTAAACCGAACAGATTGGAGGTGATGGGTTGGGATCTGTAGTCAAAAAACGCAGGAAAAAAATGCGAAAACATAAACACAGAAAGCTTTTAGCCCGAACGCGGCATCAGAGAAGAAAAGGTAAATAATGATTTCCGGCGCTCTCGATGAATCCAGAAATGGGAAAAGCACCGACACCCAGCAAGGGTCGGTGCTTTTCTATTTGTCTTAGGTTGTCTTAGGGTTTTTGGGAATACCCCTTAAAATATTTTAAAAATTCCGAATCGGTTGACAGTATCAGCGAATTTTTATCGTCAAGGACGTCTTTATATATTTCCAGTGTTTTGACAAAAGAATAAAATTCCGGATCCGCATTGTAGGCCTGGGCATACAGCTTGGTCGCTTCGGCATCCGCTTTTCCCATTATTTCCTGGGCGGTGCGGTAGGCTTCCGAGGTGATCTGTTTTAAATCACGTTCTTTTTCACCTCGTATTTTCTGGGCCTCGCCTTTACCCTCCGATCGGAATTTTTCGGCTATCTGCTTACGTTCGGCAATCATCCGGCCATAGACGGAGTCTCTAACCTGCTCCACATAGTTGACGCGCTTGAGCTTCACATCCACCAGTTCAATACCGAATTCGAGCAGTTTGGGCTGAGCCTGTTGCAGTATGTTCTGGGTAATGACTTCCCGGCCGGTGGTGATTTTATATGATTTTTCTTTCTTGACATCTTCCAGACCGAGCTCAAAGGTGTCCAGTTCGCGGTTGCTCTGACGAACCGTTTCTATGAGGGGATAGGATGTAATAAAATTCCTTACGGCCGGATCGATGATATCATCCAGACGCCCCATGGCGCTTACGGTATTATTGAGGGTCTGGAAAAATTTAACGGGGTCGACGATTTTCCAGCGGGCAAAGGTGTCGACCCAGATGAAGGTCTTATCCAGGGTGGGGATTTGACCGGGGTCGCCGTCCCAAGACAGCAGATTCTTGGGGAAATAATTGGTGTTCTGGATAAACGGCAAACGAAAATATAAACCCGGTTCTGTTTTGGGGCTTCCAATGACCTTGCCGAATTGGGTGACGACGACCTGTTCGGTCTCATCGACCACATAGGCCGAAGCAAAGCCGAAGAAAAGGACGATGGCAGCTACAATGATGATTAAACCTTTAGATTTCATTTTTGTATTCCTGGTTGTCCGAGGTTAAGTAAAGGTAAAAAGTTTTTCTGATTGGCGTCAATGATGTATTTCTGGCCCAGTTTGGGAAAAAGGTTATTTAAAGTTTCGAGGTAAAGCCTGCGCTTGGTAACGTCCTTTGCCTGGGCGTATTCCTTGTATTGGGCTGTGAACCTTGATGCATCACCCTTGGCCCGGTTGACCCGGTCGAGGGCATACCCTTCAGCCGCCTTGATGGTCCTTTCGGCCTCGCCCCTGGCAGCCGGGATTTCCTTGTTGTAGTCTTCCTTGGCCTGATAGATCATTTTTTCCTTTTCCTGGGTGGCCTGGTTGACTTCATTAAAAGAAGGCTCAACCGGCGTCGGCACATTGGTCTTTTTCATTTCGATGGTGCTGATATAAATGCCGGATTCAGCCTTGTCCAGCTCGATTTGCAGGACACGTTTGGCCTCCATGGCGATTTCATCCCGTTTGCTGATGATCTCGTTAATACTGCGGTCGCCCACGACCAGCCGCATGGCCGCCTGGGACATATCGGTGAGAAGCATCCGGATATCACGAACCTTGAATAGAAAATTGTAGGGATCCTTTATGCGATACTGGACAATCCATGGAACCACCGCCACATTCAGATCACCCGTCAGCATGAGGGAAACATTCGTATCTTCGGTGGGGGACGAGAAAACGGTTCTCTGGCCGGCAACTACGGAACTAAAACCGAATTCCTCCTTATAAACGCGGCGGACTTTGACTTTGGTAACCTTTTCGATCCCGGTGGGCAGCTTAAAGCTAAGACCGGGCTGGCTGATTCGGACATACTTGCCGAACCGCTGGACAACTCCCACCTCGTCCACTCCGACCGTGTAAAATGTCGAGGAGCCGAAAAATATGAGGAGGATGACGATAACCAGCAGCGGCCCTCCCGGCAGTTTCATTTTTTTGAATTTCTGGATAATTTCATCCATTTGCGGCGGCATGGGGCCTTTATCCTGCTGCGACTTTAATTTTTCCCAATCCCAGTTCATTGCTTTCCCTATTTTTTTGTGTAGAGGGTTTGAATTATCCTTTTTTAAGGGGTGGCTGCTTATGAAACCCCGGCATGTTCACAGCGGATTCAGCGGGCATGCTTTTAGAGCGGCAGACACCAAAAGGGATAATCAGTTCAATTACCTTTGTTCTTTGTCTTTGTAAATTAAGATAGATAATGGTTTAAGTCAAGCAAAAATGAAAAGTTTAACTGCCGATTTGTGAACCGCAATAACTATCTCATCTGCCGTCCCGCCCGGGGCGGGACGGCAGGGTTCTTCAATCGAATCGATCCGATCGGTCCAGAGAATCACTTGACACAGGGTTGGGGCAGTGAATATAAGAATAAAAACCGGGGGAAGGAATGAACCGCCGGTCCTTATCATTCATAACCCTCATTTCGGAAACAATTCGACCATGGAAAATAAACGCAAGAACAGGAAGGAATTTGTTCATATCGGCAGCATTGTGAATAAGGTCTTTGGCGTCGCCCGGAATGATGCGGACGCCGACATGATTCAGGTATGGAATGTCTGGAAAGGGGTTGTGGGGAGTGCGGTTGCAGAAAATGCACGGCCTGCGGCATTTAAGGGAAATCTCCTCCTGGTGAATGTCAGCAGTTCACCGTGGCTGCAGCAGCTCCAGTTTTTAAAAGGAGATCTTATCATCAAACTGAATCAGGCATTGAAACAGGAACTCGTCAGGGAAATAAAATTTAAAATCGGACCGCTTGAATAGCGCTCACCTCGCTTTTATAGCGGTTGTCAAAAAAACGTTCCGTTATGCGTTTCTTTCTACAACCGCTTATACCGCAAATCATTGTTTCGGTACTTCATTATGGAAAGCGGTATATGCGGGGCATTCCGGTGATGGAGGGTAAATGGCGGCAGTGACGGCAGATGCCTTTTTAGACGGTCGCATTACCATCAAACAGCACCGTTCGGGATATCGCTTTTCTATAGACGCCGTGATTCTGGCCGCCCATGCCCGGCCCCGAGCGGGCGAGGCGGTCGTCGATCTGGGAACCGGCTGTGGCGTCATTCCCTTGATACTGGCCCATCGCAATCCGGATATCAGGATTTGCGGTATAGAAGTGCAAAAAGAACTGGCTGAGATAGCCCAGTGGAATGTGAATGACAATAACATGGCGGACCGGATCGTCATACGTCAACAGGACATTAAACGCCTGACTCCCGGGATGGTAGCCGGTCCGGTTGATCTGGTTGTCAGCAACCCGCCCTATAGACTTACGCACAGCGGCCGCTTGAATCCGGACCGGCAAAAAGCGGTTGCCCGTCATGAAATCAGCGTTACCCTTGCAGACGTTGTTGAAAGTGCCAACCGCATTTTAAGGACTTCCGGACGGTTTATAACGATCTATCCGGCAGAAAGGCTGACCGATGTCATCTCGCAGATGCGGACATCCCGAATCGAACCCAAGAAATTGCGTACCATTCATTCCGGCCGCTCGATCGGCGCCAAGCTGATTCTGGTGGAAGGCGTCAAAGCCGTAAATCCCGGAATGAAGATCCTGCCGCCGCTTTTTATTTATACCCGACAGGGGGGATACTCCAGAGAAGTTCAGAAGATGTTCCTGCACTGAAGATCCGGCCGGGCAATTTTTATCTCAACTATCTCAGCTATAATGGAATCCGACCCTTGACTCTTCGGCAGCCGGATTCTATCTTATAAAAGATTGGGCCGCCATTGAATGATGGCCTTATTTGTTAAGGGGAATTGGAAAATGCCTGTTTTTTGTCGATTAGCAGGTGTTTTGGGCTTAACCCATATTCGTTCTGAAAGGGGGTACGTATTCGTTCTGAAAGGGGGTACGTACCATGAAAAAAAAGCTTACAGATGTAACCCGATTGGTGCCTTGTTCGGTTGTTTTATTGAGTGTCGCAACAAAAGATAAGCAGGATGCGATGACGGCGACGGCGACATTTGTTGCGGAAAATTTGCCTTTGCTGACGGTCAGTGTCTCCAAAAAGAGCACCTGTCATGAACTCATTGAAAAGAGCGGCGAACTTGCCTTAAATGTGGCTGCGGCCGACCAGGTGGGGCTGGCACGCAAACTGGGCGCCACCCATGGCAAGGATGTTAATAAATTCAAAGAGTTTTCCATCAAAACCGAGGCTGCTGAAAAAATATCCGCCCCGTTGATTGCCGGTTCTCTGGCCAACATCGAATGTAAGGTGGTAACATCTTTTCCGGCATCGAATTATATCGTCTATCTGGTGGAGGCGGTGGCAGTTAAAGCCGATGATAAAAAAGTTCCGATCGCCTGGTTCAAAGACAAGTATTTTGCTTTGGATAAAGCGGCAAACTGATGTCGACAGGGACGAAACCGGTTCCCCGGCGACTGGATTTGCCCTGCCAGGGAGGGTTTTTTTAAAACTGGAGGAATCCCGGCCGGCTGTTAAAGGGTGCGGTTAGAATAATAAATTATTGAGAAAGTGATTTGGACAGGCAGGGTTTCTTGTAATTGAAAGAAGACCTGCCTGTTTTTTTGGCATGAAAAGGCCTTGTCAATATGTTAATTCCGTGTGTCGTAATTTTATTTAATAGTTTTCCGTAATGGGATCCTCCAGAAGAGATCTGCTTGGGTGGATTTCTCTGGGAAGGCCCAATAATTAGGCGATAAGGGCGGTTATTAGAAGGTTTCAGAAGAAGGTTGACAGCCCCCGTCGAACAGTATATTGAGACTTATCAGCACCGGGAAATGCAATCAAAAAAGGTGTTGGAGAGGTTGCCGAGTGGCTGAAGGCCCCGCTCTCGAAAAGCGGTATCCTGTCAAAAACGGGATCGTGGGTTCGAATCCCACCCTCTCCGCCATCATGCTATCCGCGCTATAGGGAAAATTCATTTTCTGAACTGATCCGGAGAGATGTCCGAGCTGGCCGAAGGAGCACGACTGGAAATCGTGTGTGCTGCCAAAAGCGGCACCGAGGGTTCGAATCCCTCTCTCTCCGCCAACAATTTTCCTCTGTTAGGAGCCTCTCCACTTTGCGGCAGCTGTTGAATTTGCTGCCGACATATTTTCAACCGCGTGCGATTGATTATCGGTTAAAGGATTTTAGGATGTCATATCTTGTACTCGCCCGCAAATACCGGCCGCAGACATTTGCTGAAGTCGTACAACAGGATCACATCACCCGGACATTGACCAACGCGATTTCCGCCGGGCGGATGGTTCATGCGGTACTCTTTTCAGGACCCCGGGGGACCGGCAAGACAACTGTTGCGCGTATTCTGGCAAAGGCCATGAACTGCGAAAAAGGGCCCACTCCGGTTCCCTGCAACAGTTGCAGATCCTGCCGGGAGATAACGGCCGGGTCGGCCGTTGATGTATATGAAATTGACGGCGCATCCAATAACAGTGTGGACCAGATACGGGATTTGCGTGAAAACATAAGGTACATGCCGGCCCACAGCCAGTATAAGGTTTATATCATCGATGAAGTCCACATGCTCAGCATTGCCGCATTTAATGCACTGCTGAAAACACTGGAAGAACCGCCGGCGCATGTCATGTTCATCTTTGCGACCACCGAGCCCCAGAAGATTCCGGTTACGATCCTGTCCCGCTGCCAGCGGCATGATTTCAGGCGCATCTCCATCGACTCCATGACGCGGCACATGGAAATGATCAGCGGCAAAGAAGGCATCCCCATGCCTTCCGAAAGCGTGTGGCTGGTTGCGCGTGAAGCCGGCGGAAGCATGCGGGACGCCCTCAGCCTGCTGGATCAGGTGATGGCCTGCTGCGGTGCCGCTGTTACCCATGAGCAGGTGTTGGAAATCCTGGGCATCATGGATCGAAAGATCATATTTGATATTTCAAAGGCTTTCTTTCATCAGGATGTTCCGGCCGTGCTGGAAATTATTGACGAGACCTATGCCAAAGGCCATGATATGAAGCGGCTGTTTGCGGAGATTGTAGAGCATGCCCGCAATATGCTGATTGTCAAAATGGGGAGAAATGTCGATAAACTGGTGGACTTGCCGGCACACGAATTGGATCGGATTAAAGACCAGGTAAAGGACATTTCCGTTATATTTTTAAACCAGGTTTTCGACCTTCTTTTCAGGGAGGAAGTCTCCGTCAAATTGTCGACCCAGCCGAAGCTGGCCCTTGAAATGGTAATGATCAAACTGTTTCAAGCTAAACCGGTGCTGCCGATAGAGGAATTGATTCTCAAGCTGGACGCGCTGCAAAAAACCGTCCAGTCGACGCCACCGCTAAAGTCGGCGGGGCCTGACGAGGGCCCGGTTACGCCTCCTTTGAAAAAAAGCCGGCCGGCTGCTTCTGAATCGCCGGCCGTTGCCGAACAGACAAAACCGTTTGGGGGTGGGCCCGGAGCAGAAGATAAGGACCTTGCGTCCAGCTGGGAAAAGATAGTGGATATCATTTCGGAAGAGTCCCCTGCTTTAGCGAGCAACCTTGCCAACAGCGCCCTGAAAACACTGACCGATGGAACGCTGGAAATTGAAGTCAACGGTAACGGCTTCAACATCAATATGATCAAGCGGAAAAAAAACATGGCGATCTTATACAAAGTCGTCAGCGATTATTTCGGCAAAGAGAAAAAAATAACGGTAACCGGCCGGGCAATATCCGGCAACCATAACAATGAAAAAAAAGACACGGAAAATCGTCAGAAGCAGGCGGCGCTCAATCACCCGCTGGTTGCAGATGCGATTGAAATATTCAACGGCAAGTTAATTGATGTGAAGATACGGTAGGAGGTGTTCAGATGAAAGGGATGGGAAATATGATGAAACAGGCCCAGAAGCTTCAAACCCAAATGATGAGACTTCAGGAGGAAATGGCCGATAAAACGGTGGAAACCACCGCCGGCGGCGGAATGATCAAAGTCATCGCCAATGGCCGGCAGCAGATCTTATCCATTCAGATCGAAAAAGAGGTGGTAAATCCCGAGGATGTGGAGATGCTGCAGGACTTAATGATTGCGGCCGTCAATGACGCATTGCAGAAGTCCCAGGAAATGGTCAGCGCTGAAATGAGCAAACTGACCGGCGGGTTGAATATTCCGGGATTGATGTAGCCACGGGTGAATCGGCCATATCTGCCGACGGGTCCTTTTCTGCTGGGAAGGGGTAATAACCGCAACAGGCCATACCGTCGGCCTCCGTGCCGCCGAATCAGCATACATGAGGTGAATATTTGACGATGAGTTACTATCCGACATCGGTTCTTGATTTGATTAAAAGTTTTGCCAGACTTCCCGGGGTCGGTGAAAAAACGGCTGAGCGGCTTGCGATACACGTTTTGCGGATGCCGCGGGGGGAGGCCGAACGACTGGCCCGGAGCATCGTGGCCATCAAAGATAAAATTAAATTCTGCTCGATGTGTTTTTCTCTGAGCGACGCCGACATTTGCCAGATATGCTCCGACCCGCGCCGAAACACGGCGATCTTATGCGTCGTGGAGCAGCCGGCGGATATGGTAGCCGTTGAGAGATCCGGCGCATTTCAGGGAACCTATCATATTCTGCAGGGGGTGCTGTCCCCGATGGATGGGGTTGGTCCGGAGGATATCCGCATCAAAGAGTTGATCCAAAAGATTGCCGACGGCCGGATCAAAGAGGTCGTACTCGCCACCAGTACGGTTGTTGAGGGCGAGTCTACGGCTGCATACATCGCCGAACGATTGAAGGGGTATCCGGTCCGGATAACCCGAATCGCATCGGGCGTTCCCATGGGGAACGATCTGAAATATGTGGATCAGGTAACATTGAAAAGAGCAATGGATACCCGCCATGCCTTCTAAGAAATTTCGACCCGCTGATATTTTTCAATGCACGCGCTGCGGCGATTGCTGCAAAGGGTTCGGCGGGACCTATGTGACCGACGCCGAAATAAAAGCCATCGCAGCGTTTATCAAAATAGATGCGGACGAATTTTTGGTGAAGTATTGTCAGGCTTCCGGTCAGAGGCAGGTTTTGGCGCAGGGCCAAAACGGATACTGCATTTTTTGGGATGGTCTCTGCCGCATCCATCCGGTAAAACCTCGCATGTGTCGGCTCTGGCCTTTCATTGAAAGTGTTTTAGTCGATATTAATAACTGGCAGATCATGGCGGGGATGTGTCCGGGTATCCGCAGCGATATTCCCGACAGGTGTGTCCGCGAATGCGTCAAACAAAAAATCGAAAAAGATAACACATAGACGGTATCCTCATGTTAGGAATATTGGATCCAGGCATCGGCGGTCTGGGGATAGCGCGAAAAATCATGGAGCGGTCTCCCGACTGCGACATCCTTTATTTCGGCGATACGGCCCGGGCGCCTTATGGTGATAAAAGCGCTGCAACCGTCATCCGTTATGCGCTTCAAAATACGGAGATTCTTCTGCAAAAAGGTGCCAAGGCTGTCCTGATTGCCAGCCATACGATTGCCTGTGTTGCCGGTCGGCAGGTGAGAGAAGCATTTGGTGTGCCGGTGCTGGATGTGACCGGGCCGACGGTAACGCTGGCGCTCCATACCTCTCCAAAGTGCGTTGTCGGCATTGTGGCGTCGCGGGCGGCCGTCGACAGCAACTGTTATCCGGAAGCGATTCAGAATCTAAACGCCGAAGCCAAGGTGTATTCAGCGGTCTGCCCGCTGCTGGTACCGCTGGTGGACGAAGGCTGGTTGAAGAAGCCGGAAACCGTTCGGATCGTTAAAAAGTATCTTCATCCTTTAAAGGTTCGCCAGATCGACACCCTTATCCTGGGAGGCAATCATTACGCCCTGCTAAAAAAAATCATTCAGCGTAAAATCGGAAAACGGGTCTATATCATCGATGCGGGCGATGCCGTTCCAGCGGCGCTGGTTGATTTTTTTAATGAAAACGGTGAGCTGAAAAGTACTATTTGCAAAGGGGGGCGGCATCAATTTCTGGTTTCCGATCTCAATGAGCATCTGTCCAAGTCGGCAAAGCGGCTATATGGAGGAAACATCGATTTAGAGCTTATGCCCTGCAGGTGATTGTATTCCTGATTTCTCTTTATCCTCAAACCTTTTCCAAATATCCTTTGACAAAATCCGCTTAAAATGCGAAAAAATACAAACTGTTGCGCATGGTATAAATTTTTTTATGCGTTATCAGCATAGTTATGTCCCATCATTTGATAATTTCCCTTGGGTAAACCCCCGGCTTTGCCGGGGGACTCGCGGAGTTTGACAATTCCGGGAATATAAGAAAGCCTCCCGACTGTGAACCGCTCAAAGTTTACAGCACAGGAGGCTATAG